>NZ_JBHTIZ010000017.1:0-34594 GCF_042677265.1 Flavobacterium myungsuense
GACTTCAAGATACTGAATTTCAGTATCTTGAGCAATATCTAATCAGTATTTTTTACTTCAAATAATTACACCCAACGGGTTAAACTTAATAAATTAATGAATCTAGAAAACCTATTTGGGACTAATTTCCAATTAGAAAAAATTGGAAGAAATAGTGCAAAAGTTGTAGACACTAATGGCAAATACATAACATTCCAAAAAAACGGATACGTTTCGATTAAAACCCTAAAATATCCTACACCAACAAATAGCATAATTAAAAAAAAGCATCCAAGAAAAAACAACTTTACTTTATGTTTTAACCAAAGTTTATTATAATTTATTGCAATCCAACTGGCGAATATTCCAATTAAAAAAGCATCTACTCGATACACAACAACCGACTTTAAAGAACCATTCCATTGCTCTATAGTTGTATTTAATGTCGTTAAAAAATAAATGATTTTATTGAAAATAAAAATCGATATCAGAATTGATATAACAATAATAAAGAATCTAGATTTGTGTTCAGACTTAACCAAAAATGTTGAAAATAATAAAGCAAAAGGGGTAAACAAATAGGCAAATTGAATTACAGATAAACCCCATGATTCTGGAAAAAAAGGCATCATTGGATGATAAAAGTTTTGGAAAAAGAAAAAATAATAGTCAATATTTTCTATTTGAAAATGAAACATTACAGCAATAACTATGTTTAAAAGTAAAACCAAAAAATAATTAGGTAAGGTTCGAAACCAACGTTTATTTAAAAAAGAGAAAACCGATTGAATTGTAAAATCATTCTGAACATATAAGTTGAACAAAATATTTCCAATTAAGAATCCGCTTAAAACAAAGAAAATCTCAACACCCCAAAAACCAAATAAAACCAGTATTTGAGCCAACTTGTCATTTAAATTAGGATAAATTAAAAGCAAATTAGATAATAAAACCATCAGAATTGCAATAGAACGAAACAAATCTAATCCGAAAATTCTATGATTGTTTGCATTAATGTCCATATAATTTAAATTTTTATATCTCTGAATTTTGTCATAGGCTTTTCAAAAAAAGTATACAAAACGTAACTCAATGAAATGGTAAGAGCTAAATACAATACTGCAAACAAATGCAATTGAATCATACTAAAATGAGAAGTGTCAATGAAATGCTTCATCAAATAAAGTACAATACTATAATGTAATAAATAGATTGCATAAGATAATTCGCTTATGTGCTCTACTGCTTTTTGAATCTGTGATGAACCAATTTCCCATTCAGAAAAAAACGGCAAAAAACAAACCAAAGCAGCAGTATTTAATGGTAAACAAATCACATTCCAAAAAAAAGGAAAATCTGCAATTTTTAGTTTTAAATATCCTAGACAGAAAAGCAAAATAAAAACTAATAAAAAACCCAAAGTTGCAAATTTGAATTTTTCTTTTTGCCAAAATTTAGAATATTCACAAGAAATAAAACCAAATAAAACTCCTGCTAAAACGGTATCAATTCTATAAATAACTACAGAACGTAAAGAAATATCCCATTGTGCCATAGTTGTGTTTTGAGTATTGAAATTGTAACTTATTTTTAGTAAAAAAAAGAAAAGAATCATACTAGAAATGACCCACAAAAAAAGCATTTTTCTTGAAACTTTTTTAAAAATTATAGAAACTAGCAACAACAAAAAAATAATAATTACATAACCGTATTCTTTTATAGGCATACTCCACGATTCTGGAAAAAAAGGCAATAATGGAGTGGCAAAATTTTGAAAAAAGAAAAAATATTTCCACGCATCTACAATTGGATAACCCATAAAAAAACCAATTATTATATTTACAATGATAATTAAATAATAGTTGGGTAAAATTCGAATCATTCGCCTATTAAGAAAAGAAATCATGGTTTTAAATCCATATTCCTCACGCAAAAATTGCTTGTAAATAATACTTCCTACAAGAAAACCGCTAAGAACAAAAAAAAGCTCAACGCCAAAAAAACCACACATATCAACTGCTTTTGCCAATAAACTTGAGCTTGGTGGATAAATCCAAGACGTATGTGAACACAATACAAGTGCAATTGAAATGACACGCAACAAATCTAATCCAAAAATTCGTTTGGTAGGTTTTCGTTCAGTTTCAATCATTTAAAATTGTATTTTTGATTTTCGATTCAATTAAATTATGACAAAATCAAAGATATATAAATTTTTAGGAGTTTTTGTGTTGCTAATTACAATTGGTGGTGGAATTTGGTATTGGCAATTGCCTAATCGTCATAAAGCAATCATAAAAACGGTTTTCCTTCAGAAAACTGGAATTGTTGACAACAAATGGATTATCGATAATTCTCACTTAGAATATAAAATGATTTCTCCTACCTTCTATATTGACGGAATTTATAAATCTATGGAAGGACCAAAATCCTCCAATTACATTCAACTTTCTCAGGATTCAACATTACTTTGGCTTACTGGTTTTCATGTTAAAGCATTAGACTCTAAAACTAAGAAACAAGTATCTAATGATTTTATTTGTCATACCAATGTCGATTTTAATGACGTGAAATATTTTAGCAATTTTAATCTTAAAGAGAGAATTGGAATCTATTATCCAAGATTGACTTCACTTTCGCATGGATTAGAAAATTTTACTTTTCCAAAAGGATATGGAATTCCGATGAAAGGAAATGACTTGCTTTATATAACAACCGAATCCTTAAACCACAATATTGCTGATGCTAATTTTTGTATTAAGCATGAAGTTACTGTCGATTATACTAAAAAAAATAGAACTATTAAACCCTTATTAAGCAGAACAGCATTTATCATGTTGCCGTATAATAAATCTGATCCCTATAAAAGCCCTCTTGATCCCGGAAAAGAATATTGCATTCCTGTAGAAACTAAAAATCACAGTTATGATTATGGTGACGGAAATGTATTATCAGGGCATTGGGTTATTCCTGTTGGCAAAAACAAATATCATAGTGGCATTAATGATCAGCTACAAATTAAAGACAGTTTACGATTACACGCTGCTGCAGTTCATGTTCATCCATTTGCAACTTCACTAACGCTCTTGGATAAAACAACCAAAACTGAAATTTTTAAAAGCAAAATAACGAACCTTTCAAACAAAATTGGGCTTTCAAACATTAAATCTTTTAGTTCAGAATCTGGAGTTTGGATGTTTAAAAACCATGAATATGAATTGGTTTTAGAAGTTAATAATACTACCAATAGCAATCAAGACATGATGGGAAGTATGTTTTTGTTTTTTTATGATGCCGAGTTGGATTCGATTGTTAATAAATAATCAAATACCTTTTTAAACCATTAAGATAGTTAAGAATATTAAGACTTATTTCTTAGAAAAGTTTAATTTAAAAAATTGTTTTTCTAAAAAAGAGAGGCAATAATTTTTTCAATTGTAATTCCTTCAGCATCGGCTTTGTAATTTTTTACTACACGATGCCTTAAAATTCCTATTGCTACGGCTTTTACATCTTCAATATCTGGTGAAAATTTACCGTTAAAAGCAGCATGTGTCTTTGCAGCTAAAATTAAGTTTTGAGAAGCTCTTGGGCCCGCCCCCCAATCGATATAATTTTTTATAAAATCATTAGAAAGCGCATTGTCCGGACGTGTTTTACTTACTAAAGTAACAGCATATTCTATTACATTATCGGTAACTGGAATCCTACGAACTAAATGCTGAAAATCGATAATCTCTTGTGCTGTAAACAAAGGATTTACTGAAACTTTTGCATCAGTTGTGGTACTTTTTACTACTTGTACTTCTTCGGCAAACGATGGATAATCTAGTTTAATTGAAAACATAAATCGGTCTAATTGTGCTTCTGGTAATGGATATGTTCCTTCTTGCTCAATTGGATTTTGTGTTGCCAATACAAAATAAGGCAAATCTAATTTGTAATTATGTCCCGCTATAGTTACCGCACGTTCTTGCATGGCTTCTAGCAAAGCAGCTTGAGTTTTTGGAGGCGTCCTGTTAATTTCATCTGCTAAAATGATATTCGAAAAAATTGGCCCTTTTATAAATTTGAATTGACGGTTTTCATCAAGAATTTCACTTCCTAATATATCAGAAGGCATTAAGTCAGGTGTAAATTGTATGCGTTTAAAATCTAAACCTAAAGCTTGCGAAATAGTATTAACCATCAAGGTTTTGGCTAATCCAGGAACACCAACTAAAAGTGCATGACCTCCAGAAAAAATGCTCAATAAAACTTGGTCTACAACTTCATCTTGGCCTACAATTATTTTAGATATTTCCTTTTTTAATTCGGTTCTTTTTTGAACTAAATTTTGTATTGCTGCTACGTCGGACATTTGATTTCAGATTTTTGATTTTTGATTTCAGATTAACTCAGATAGAATCTAAACTAAAATCTACTTTTTTAACCAATTATTAGTAAACGGACATTCTCTGTATTCTCCATTAATTTTAATATAGGTCTCTTTAATTTTTTCTTCAGACCATTTTGCAATGGCATTTATTTGTTTTTCTTTAAGAGCTATCTCTTTAATTTTTATATAATCTTTAGCATAATCGGCAGTATGTTCATTGATTCTATTGGTCACAGTTACTAATTTGTATTTCTTTTTTCCATTTTGTTCAGTATCTACAATTGGCAATGAAACTTCTCCTTCTTTTAAGTTTGACACTTGACTGTAAAGGGAAGGATCCATTTTTGTTAGTTCAAAATGAGTATCTTGTGTTTTTGGGTTTACTAGAAGTCCACCGTTAGCTTTTGTTTCTTTCTCATCAGATTCTGCCCTTGCTGCTTCAGCAAACGTAACTACTTTCTCGTCAATTTTTTTCTTAATTTGAGTTATCTTTTCTTTAGCTTCTTTTAGAGATTCGGCAGAAATAGCTGGGACTAAAAGAATGTGTCTTAACTCTACTTCCTGTCCTTTTATTTTTTCGACGTAAATGATATGAAAACCAAACTCAGTTTCAAAAGGTTCAGAAATTTCTCCTTCTGCTAGACTAAATGCAACATCTTTAAACTCTTTTACAAAAGGTGTTTTTTTATTCATTTTATAATATCCTCCATTAGAGCTTGATCCGGGATCTTGAGAATACAAAACTGCTTTAGTAGAAAAACTAGAACCTTCTTGAACATCTTTTTTAAACTCTTTGAGTTTATCTATCACTTTTTGCTTTTCGGCTTCTGTTATCTTGGGTTTTATAACTATTTGGGCAACTTCCATTTCTGCGCCAAATGTAGGTAAATCGCTTGCTGGTATTTTTTTGAAAAAATTTCGAACTTCTTCTGGAGTAATTTCGACCTTATCAACAATTCGCTTGGTCATTTCAGAAGCGAGTTTATTCATTTTTATGATTTCGAAAAGGTCTGCCCTAAATTCCTCTTCATTGGCTTTCTTGAAATACTGTACTGCCTTTTCCATCGAACCTAATTGCTCGACCATATAACCAATTTGCTCCTCTAGTTTTGATTTGACTTCTTCATCAGTAACTACTATACTATCTTGAACGGCTTGGTGGGCGTAAAGTTTGTCTTCTAATAATTTCCCCAACATTTGACATCTAGTGATATCTTTAATTGAGCCTCCTTGACTTGAAATTTCTAAAAAGGATTTATCAATATCTGAATCTAAAACTAAATAATCTCCAACAGTGGCTATAACTCCGTCAATTTTTTGTCTTTGTGAAATATTTTTTTGCGGTGTTACTTTTTTAACAGTGTCTTTAATTATTTCTTGTGCGTTTATGGTTGTTGAGAAAACAATAAAAAAGAAAATAAACGTTGCTGCGCTATTATTTATAAATTTCATAATCCTTGTCTTTAATTGCATCATCTGTAATTTCTTTTTCAAATTTTTTTATTAACTCTAACTTTCTTTTATTTAGGATAACTTCTTTTAATGTTGGTTTCAGATAATCAAACGGAGCAATCTGGTTCTTATCTATTATTTGTCTAATTTTCACTAAATAAACGTCAAGTGAATCTGAATGCTGAATCGTTTTTCCTGAAGCTATATATTGATCTCTATTGTCGGGATTAATAAATGGTAATTTATCGTAAACACTACTTAAATCTACCCACATAGAATCGTTTAGAGCAAAACTCTTACATTGTAACGCATAAGTGTCCCAAAATTTCTTATCTGATTTCTTAAAATCTAAAAACTTACTTTTTATACTTTCGAATTTTGGATTGTCTTTACTTAAGTTAATGTATCTTAAACGAACTAAAGTTCCATTTGTTTTAAAATTCTCTTTATTGTTTTTATAGTATGCTTCTAAATCTTGTTCTGAAATTATAGTATCTAACGTTTTTTTTACAACTTTTTCAATGTATGCTTTTGTATATAAATCTATTTTATACTGTTTTATCAATTCATCAAATGCAGCTTTGTCCTCACTATCAATATTTAGTTCAGCTGCATTTATTAATAATTTCTGTGAAGCCCAACGATCAATAAAACTTCTTACTATTTGTAAGCTATCCTGCTTTGAAGTCCCTTTTGGAACCAAATTATTTAGCTCCTCTTTATACAAATAGCTATCTTTTACTCTAGCTATAGCAGTCGGCTTTACCTCTTTTTTAAAAAAATCACAAGAAGAAAATAGGAGGACTATCCAAAACAAAAACCAGCTTTTGTACATTATTTTTGAAGTTGCTTTTTTACATTTTCAAAAACATCTTTATTAACTTTAATTGTAAATTCCTTTTTTAAATTATTAACCCAATTTTCTTCTAAAAACTGTTGATAGTCGTTAATTACTTTGCCTTTACATTCTTCTAGTGTCTTTGATCCGGCAGGAATTACTTTATCGGTTTTTACTACAAAATAATATTCGCCTTCTTTTAGAATATCCGAAACTCCAACTTTAAACTTTAATTCTTTTGGAAGCGATTCTGAACCTTCTTCAAAAACACCACTATTTGTCATTATTTGCACTTTATCATTGGTGTTCAATTTTTCTTTAATTTGTTCAGAATCAACATTTTGTTTAAACATTTTTTGTGCTTTTTTTATAACTTCAATATTAGTTGATGAAGCTACTGTAGCATTTACTCTATTTTTCCAAGTATACTCTAATTTTCTGCCTTCATAAAAAGCTTGCAAACCTATTGAATCTGTTTTTGATTTTTCCCATATTTCTTTTTCCATTAAATCGAAAAGCAATAATCCGTCTCTATACTCTTCAATAACGTTAGCAAAATCAGGAAACTCCAATTCTAAATTGTCATTGTAGTAATTATTTAATTTAGTGTCAAGAAATTTTTCGTATAAATTATCAACTAATTTATTTATAGGTTTCAGTTTAATTCCTGCTTGTTGTTGTTCTTTTACATAGTTCAAAAAATCAGTACCTGTAATTGTTTTTTCTTGTATTACAAATAACTTTCCGTCAAAAGGTTTTGTCACAGCTGGCAATTCCCATTTATTTTCATAAAAGTCATCTGTAACCGTTTTTGCTGATGCTTTGTATAACTTATTATCTCTTTTTACAGCATATTTTTTTCTTAGTTTTTCATTCAATGAATTGGCAATTAATCTTGACCTATCGTCTTTTCCAACTTTATTTTCTAATTCTGATTTTACTTCTTCGAAAGGTTTTACAGGATGTTTCTCTATTAACTTTACAATATGCCAACCAAATTCACTTTGAAAAGGAGCAGAAATCGGTTTCTGTATTGTTAAAGAAAATGCTGCATTTTCAAATTCTTCTGAACTTAACTGTCCTGATCCAAAACGATTAAGAAGTCCTCCTTTTGGAGATGACGATTTATCATCTGAAAATTGTTTTGCTAATTCTTCGAAGTTTTCACCTTGTTGAATTTTTTGATAAATATCCTGAATCTTATTTTTTGCTTTTTCACTTTCCTCTGTAGTGGCATCTTTTGGATTTAAAATCATGATGTGCTCTACTGTAATCTCTCCTCTATTATCTCTAACATCATCAACTTTAACAATATGATAACCAAAACGAGTTCTGATAGGATTTGAAATTTTACCTTTTGGCGTTTTATAAGCTGCTGATTCAAAAGCATACACCATTCTAAATGCAGAAAAATAGCCTAAATCACCTTTGTTCTCTTTTGCAGATGGATCTTCTGATAATTCTTCAGCTAATTTTCCAAAATCTTCACCTTTAAGAGCTCTATCGTGAATGGATTTTATTTTATTATATGCAATTAAAGTATCCGCTGCCGAAGCATTTTCATCAACCGTAATTAAAATATGTGATGCTTTAATCTCTTTTAACGAACGATTATAGCCTTCTTCAACTAACTCTTTTGTTACTTTAGAATCAGTTAAATAATTTTTTGAAAGCTGAGTTCTGTAAGAATTAAGTTCGTTTATATATGCCTCACCGTTTTGCAAACCTAACTTATTTGCTTTGTGTATTTTAAGTTTATATCCAACAAATAACTCTAAGTATTGAGTTAAATCTTTTTGAGATTCGTCTTTAACTAAATCTAAATTTTTATTATAGACCCTCGAAAATTCATCTGTATAATAGGTTTTATCATCAATTGTAAATAAAACTTCTTTTTTAATATTTTGAGCATAAGTTATAAATTGAAAAAAAAGTAATAATCCGACAAAAAATTGTTTTATTTTCATTATTTTAAAGTTTCTGTTTAATACTAAATTAAGTCTAAATTGATTTTTTGAGTTATTTTTTAACAAATTTCAATCAACAAAAATAACAATTCGATTGCATTATACAAGTATAGGTAATACTATTAACAAAAAATTATTAACGAAATTACTTTCACCCATTTTAAATTGAAAACCTACTGTAAAATAGTTGTTCAGAACAAAGTCTATTTATTTGTTGAATAAATGCTATTTTTGCATTCCATTTACAAGAAATATGAGCTTTTTACAAGAAATACAACGTCGCCGAACCTTCGGAATTATATCACATCCAGATGCTGGAAAAACTACATTAACTGAAAAATTATTACTTTTTGGAGGAGCAATTCAAGAAGCAGGTGCCGTAAAAAACAACAAAATAAAAAAAGGAGCTACTTCAGATTTTATGGAAATTGAGCGCCAAAGAGGAATTTCGGTTTCTACATCGGTTTTGGCTTTTAACTATGAAGACAAAAAAATAAATATTCTAGATACGCCTGGACACAAGGATTTTGCAGAAGATACTTTTAGAACATTAACAGCTGTCGATAGTGTTATTGTGGTTATTGATGTTGCAAAAGGTGTCGAAGAACAAACTGAAAAGTTAGTTGCAGTATGCAGAATGAGAAAAATTCCTATTATTGTCTTTATTAACAAATTAGATCGTGAAGGAAAAGATGCTTTCGATTTGATGGATGAAGTTGAACAAAAATTAGGATTAACTGTTACTCCTTTGAGCTTTCCTATTGGTATGGGTTATGATTTTCAAGGCATTTACAATCTGTGGGAACAAAACATCAACTTATTTAGTGGTGATAGTCGAAAAAATATTGAAGAAACTATTGCATTTTCTGATGTTAAAAGTCCTGAATTAGATAAAATTATTGGAGAAAAACCAGCTTCAAAATTAAGAGAAGAACTAGAATTAATTGATGAAGTATATCCTAAATTTGACCAGCAAGAGTACTTAGACGGGAAAATGCAACCTGTGTTTTTTGGATCGGCATTGAATAATTTTGGAGTTAGAGAATTACTAGATTGCTTCGTAGCAATTGCACCATCGCCAAGACCAAAAGATTCAGAAACGCGATTAGTAGACCCAAAAGAAGAAAAAATGTCTGGTTTTGTTTTTAAAATCCATGCGAATATGGATCCTAAACACAGAGACAGACTCGCATTTATAAAAATTGTTTCAGGAACTTTCGAACGAAACAAACCTTATTTACACGTCAGACAGAATAAAAATTTAAAATTTTCGAGTCCAAATGCTTTTTTTGCTGAGAAAAAAGAAATAGTCGATATATCCTATCCTGGAGATATTGTAGGCCTACATGATACCGGTAATTTTAAAATTGGTGACACTCTAACCGAAGGGGAGGTAATGAGTTTTAAAGGAATCCCTAGTTTTTCTCCAGAGCATTTTAGATATATCAATAATGCAGATCCAATGAAATCTAAGCAACTCGACAAAGGAATAGATCAATTAATGGATGAGGGTGTTGCGCAATTATTTACTCTTGAAATGAACAATCGTAAAATTATAGGAACAGTTGGCGCACTCCAATATGAAGTGATACAATACCGCCTAGAACATGAATATGGGGCCAAATGTACCTATGAAAATTTTCCTGTACATAAAGCATGTTGGGTAAAACCTAATGATCCAAAAAGTGAAGAATTTAAAGAATTTAGACGAATTAAGCAAAAATTCTTAGCACACGATAAGTACAAACAGTTGGTTTTTTTAGCAGATTCTGATTTTACAATTCAAATGACACAAAGTAAATACCCGAATGTTAAATTGTTTTTTACTTCAGAATTTGATTAATTTGAAACTAATGTTATTTTCAATAAAAATGTATTAATCATGTAATTTTTTAATAAAGAGAAATGGTTCTTATAAATTTGATTCGTATATTTGCAAAAATTTACAATAAAAATGAAAAATAATTTTATTAAGTTATACATACTTTCCTTCGTTTTATTTTCTGATATTATGTTATTTGCTCAACCTGGTCAAGACCAAGGAGGAGGAGGATTAGAAGGTGAGGATCCGCCAACAGCATCAATAAATGAAAAATTAATTTGGTTTGGGATTGTGGGGATATTGTTTGCATTTTATTCATACAAAAGAAGACTTTCTAGAGTATAATCATTAATATTTAAAACCAACATAAAAACAATGTTGGTTTTTTTATTACATTTTAAATAATAAAACATTTTAATGAAATACTATTAGATATATTACTATATCTAATACGTTGGGTTTAATTTGTTTTTAATGATATGTGTTTTCGTTCGTTCAAGTAATTTTCTTCATAAAATCGTATCGAGAACAAGAAAAACAAACTTAAAAACTATTAATACTGTTGACCCTAAAAGTTTCTAGATAACTTTTTTGTTCGGTTATTCTTAAAAAAATTGAATATCTGTTTTAATAATTGTCTCAAAGTGTTACATTTATTTTTTTATTAATTTCAAATCGATATATTAAATTTAAAAATCTTCTATTTCTAGAAGACTTAACCTAAATTAATATAAAATAATTATGCTATTGTAGTATTATAGTTTGATGCTTTTTTTAAGAATGCCTTAATCAACAAACGGTTTGGAGCAATTCCTGAATTTATAATTTGTTTTTTCTGGCTTACAGCAGCATCTCCTGATTGATTTGCGTTTGGTGTTTGTTTTGTTCCCATGAACCAAGAAACAAAATTCATTGAAGTATTTGTTGTTTCATTACTTTGTGATGCCGCAACAGTATCATCTGAAGCTACAACTTGAAAAGTTTCTGATTTAGAAGCAACTTCATTTTTGTTTTGTCCTACCATTGTAAAACTAGATGATACTATCAAAACAAATAAAACAATCATTCTAATTCCTGAGAAAAAATTTTGAATTGTTGTGTTTTGAGTTGCTGTTTTCATCTTTTTATTTTTATGTATTGTTTCGTTTCTAATACATGTCAAAGATAGAATAGCACTATGCTGACTCCAATTATTTTCGCTGAAGTACTGCAAAACTCGTTAAAGTTACAAGAACAGTAATTTTGGAGTATTTTAGCTAAAAAAGACGCACTTCATCGACTGTGTTTAAGCACTTTCTCGGTGAAATACCTATCACTTTTTAGATTTTATACATAAAAAAAGCCCTTTCGTGACCGAAAGGGCTTTTTAGGGTAAAAAAATGCTTTTTAGTTGATTACTTTTTTGGTAACTACTCCATTGGTGTCTGAAGTGATTTTTACTATCAATACCTGTTGTTGGATACTTCCTGCATACATTTTAACTTGAGAGGCATTGATATTGCTTTTAGATACCAACAAACGTCCTCGAATATCATAGATTTTTACATTTGACATTTGGACTGTGCCCGTGTTGATAATAAACTCTTGGTTTTGTTTGTATACTAAAACACTATTTTGATTAAATTTAGGGTCACTTGTACTCAACGGATTCTCATAAACAACTTCAAATCGATCTGTGAAGGTTCCTGGTTCTGAAACAAATGTATAAGGTCCCGTTTTCAAATTATGTATAAAATTAGTCAATTTGTCTTTTATATATACATCTTGCGTGCCAAACAATCCGTCAAATTGTTCTATACTTATTGAATACTCAGCTGCTGTTGCTACCTTATATTGCAATGGAACAATATCTGTTGGTGTGAACTCTGGCCTACCTTCTATTGCATAAGCTACGCCGTCTAAACTACTACAAATATACTCTTGGTTATTTATATTTA
The DNA here is from genome assembly GCF_042677265.1 of Flavobacterium myungsuense. NCBI lineage: Bacteria > Pseudomonadati > Bacteroidota > Flavobacteriia > Flavobacteriales > Flavobacteriaceae > Flavobacterium > Flavobacterium myungsuense. The sequence goes on from NZ_JBHTIZ010000017.1 coordinate 12,374, forward strand.
AGCCGTCTATTCCTTTATCTACTCCTAAGGTATAATCAGATGAATATCCTACCAACATCTGACTAAAAAAACCATTGTTACTTGTTAAATTCAACTTGTAAAGACTAACTTCACTAGCGCTCTTGTTGCTTGTTCTAAAGAATTGGTTGCTATTATCAACCCCTCTTCGCATAGCATTAGTAAATACTAAATTTGTAGCTGCTGTTGCTTGTACAAAAAAGCCTTGTCCCACATTAATAACCCATGTGTTTGCTGCATTATTTGAAGTATTAAAATAGTTAGCTGTATTTGTTGTTCCACCACCAGGTGCACTATTGGCAGTATAACCTAATTTTGTAAGGGTGGCGTAACTTGGCTGAGTTTGATCGTTTCTTTTTCTCCAGAAATAAAGAACTCCCGTTATATTCGAAATATTTTCATCGATAAAATTGTGCAAATTTATTTGAGATGGATATGGATTTCCTACAGCGTTAAAACCATAACCCGTAATTGGTGTTCCTCCTAAACTCATTGGAAAAGTAATGATGCCACTATTGGGTTTTCCTGTAAATAAACCATTATAAATTGATGATGTTGTAGAAGAGTAATCTTTAGGAACTCGTATTAAATAACCTTTTCCTACTATAAAATTAATACTTGAAGATACAGGACTATACTGATTGGCTGGAGTGTCGTAAACATAAAAACGATTGCCTAGGGTTCTTGGTGAAAAAGAATACAAGTTCTGATTCTCTACTGGAGAGGACCACAATGTATAATCTAACAAATACAAAGAGGAACTGTTACGTTTTACTTGTATACTTCCTGCATTAGCATTAGTAGTTCCTCCTGTCTGTACTAAATTACTATCGCTCTCTAAGGTAAAACTACTACCACTCTCAACAGTTAAAGCGCCACTCAAAGTTACTTTATAAGTCGATGGGATAGTGACTACTGCATTATTCTTAACCTCTAAACTACAGGCGGTAATATTAACTGCTGCATTATAAACTCCTCCGTCTATAACTGCTGTACTTGTAGCTGTTGGCGCACTTGGAGTCCATGTACTTGAAACATAAGTAGATGTGCCTCCAATATTTACTGTTGGCGAACCACTATTTCCTGAACCTACACAACTACCACCAATAGTAACCGATGTTATAGAATACGTTTTATTACTACTTGTTGGAGGTGCCGCAAAAGGAGTTCCAGAAATATAATTGATAACTGAAAAATTTGAGGTACCATCAAAAATTGAAAGATCATAAAACGAACCGCTACCCGTAATAGCAACACTCAAATTAGGACTAGTTCCTATACATATAGTCGCCGCCGAAGATGATAAAACGGCTGCTGTTGAGGTTGCATTTGTACCCGTTTCAAGAGCAAACTCTCCTGAGAAATTATTATCAGTTGTTAATGCAGTTTGAGTTAGTGAAATTTGCCCTGTACTTACTGGACTAATTGTAGTTGTACCAGGGTCTGCCCATGTACCTGCAACTCCCCAAGCAGCACTTGTATTATTACGTCTTAGAATAGTATGCAAGTTTAGATTGGCTCCTGCATTGCTATGTCCGTTTCTTGTAAAAGTAATGGTTGGACTATTTGTTGCAGTGCCTACACTTGTTCCTACCCAATGTCCATTATTTACCAATGTTCCAGCAGAAATACAACCTGCTGAAGCTGGCAAACCTGAACCAGTAGTTGCAGTAGTTGCTACATAACGCAAAGCATAAGAAGTAATCCCCGGTGCAGCTGCCCATACAAATGAAGAAGGATTATAAGCCGTCGCTGAACCTATAGGATAAGTAAATGTTCCTAAAGCTGTTATATTTCTCGTTAAAGTTCCTGTGCTACTTGTAACCACATAATCAGTAACACTAGCACCTGATATACTTCCTGAACTATCTAAGGTAAGATTATTTGCAACTATATCTAGTTTTCCTTTATAGAAAGTTAAAACTCCTGTAACACTTGTTGCACTGCTTAAAGTTACAAAATTAGTTGATGCTGTCTTATCCATATACATATTGACCATAGAGGATGGCAATCCAGCACCAGTAGTTTGGGTAGTAGCACCAATAAATCCATACGAAGCAGTTGTTGGAAATGTTCTAGTATCCGTTCTAACATTTCCTGACGCACCACTTGCTGCAATAGATCCTCCATATTTAAATGTAGCACCTGCTTTTATTTCAAAAACACTCGTTGCTCCTGCATCAGTTACTGTAAAACCACTTCCAAGTTGAAAACAAGTAGGACTATTTACATTCATAGTTCCTCTAATACCAAAACCGGCCTGAGATACTACGTTAGCACTTAAAGCGGCAACATTAGCACCCGTACTGTTTAATTCAATATTGTTGTAATCAATATTAACCGAAGAACCATCCGTTCCTCTTAAGGATTGCGTTTGTGTAGCCGACGAACCGTATAACTCTACAGTACCGCTAGTCATCGTATAAGTTCCTAAAAGTTCTGGCAAAGTTTTATTTAACGAACTCATTTTAAATAGCGACGTATTGGTCATCGTTAATGAAGCATTACCACTAAACTCATTACTTGTAACATCGAGAATAGTGTTATTATCTTTAATGGTTACTAACCCTGTATTTAGTGTGGTATTATCTCCAATATTTGTTAGTGCATTCGAAATAAATTTATTTCCACCACCACTAAAAGTTAAACCATAATAATCTCTAGCACCTCTTAAATATTGATACCCTGAACCAGCAGTTGCTCCTGAAAGCTCAATCGTACCTCCTGGTAAGCTGTAAGCGAAGGCAACACCATCCAAACGAGGAATTAGATCAGAAGTACTTGTAGAGTTAAGACTCACCTTATAGAGAGTACCCGAACTCATGTATAAAGTACCTGTAGAACCAGAGATATAAGCGGTATCGCTTTCTATAACCTGACCTTTTCGTATATCAAGTTTTCCTCCTGTAGCACTTATTGTAGTTGTTGAAGTTATACCCGTAGAGTTTGTAAAAGAAAGTTGAGTGGTATTATCAACTAAATCGCAAATAATAATTTTTGCTGATGAACCAGTAGTTATTCCATTACCTGTAACCTGATTCGCTTTACCTATATAATGAAAAGTAGCAACTTGACTAAACGATCTATTTGAAGCAACAACGTTTACATTTCCTATAGCGCCTGAAGTATTAATACCATCTGTAGAAGTAATCTTGAGTGTACTACCTTGTTGAGAAGTAAACTTCGTGCCTGTTTGTGACCCTGAAATTCCAACCACTAATGGAGTTGTTCCGTTAAATCCAAAATCAAATACACCTCCTGATTCAACAATAACTTCACTATTATTACCTAACTCAAAATTTCTAGTAGCTAATTGAACATAAGCCCCACTTTTCACACTGAAGATAATATTTTTATTTTCATTGGTACTTGTACTAGCAATATCTATAGTTTGAGTTGTATTTGCTGTTAATCCATCCCCTGTTCCTGTAAAATTAAGTTGTCCTAAGCTACTTGTGTTACTGTTTTGTAATAATCCCGAACCAGTACCTGTTAAGTCTCCTTTTAAATTTATAACGGATAGAGGAGCAGGAGGACCACCCGCAACGGATGAATTAAAATCTAAAACAGCACTTGGGGTTACAGTTAAATTACCATCTATATTTAGTGTTGTTGAAGAACCTGCAATTGAACTTGCTAAAACTCGAGTAGTTGAAGCATCTAAAATCATATCACCTTTTATGGTAAAAGTCAATGTACCAGATGTCTTTAAATTGATTAATTGTGTTGCTCCATATGTATCTTCTACTGAAAAATCACCTCCAATTCCTGATGTAACTGTACCAGTTGTTGCAATACGCATATCAGCAGTGGCAGGCGTAATTAAAGAATTATCATTTGTTCTGAAAATTAAATCTCCATGCGCCATATTGATGTTTACTCCTGATGCTAGAAAAATCAAATCATCACTTGCCCCAAGATTTGTCCCAAAATCACAGATGATATTACCAAAAACGGCAGTATAGCCACTATAGGTATTGGTTGATATTGCAGTATTATCGGGAATTAAAATATCACCAGCAGCATCCCAATTTTGTAATACTAAATTTGAATTTGGATGGAAATTTTCTGTTCCACTCCAAATTGAAGAAGAAGGTGTGCCAAAAGCAAAATTGATATTAACAGTTGCGCCATCTTGTACTTCAAATGTACCTCCAACAGTTATAGAGGCATTTACTTGTAGGACTCCCCCTGTTTCAACTCTTAGCAAAGTACCTCCATAAGTACACGATGAAGAATTTGTTAACGTACCCCCATTCTCGACAATAACAGAAGCTGCTGATGTAGAACCTGTTATTGGTATTGCATGACGAATATAAATATTATTTGCAGAGTTAAAAGCGGGAGCCGCGTTTGCAGTCCATGTTCCACTTATTAATCTTTCCCAAGTTGCAGTTCCTCCACCACTTGTCCATGTTCCAGCTGCTGTAGTTCTATAACTATTTGCTGGAACATTTGTAATATTAAAAGTACCACTGGTTATAGTGTTTGAAGACGCTAACCCAGTTGTTGTTGCAGTTAGTGTATAACCTGTACCTACTACTGTGTGCGTTAATGAGGAGTAAGTTGCCAATCCGCTAACGGCAGAGGCATTTACTGGCGTTCCTGTAAGCGTTCCTGTCGAAGTAATAGCAATACTTCCTGTGTAATCTAAATCTCTATTGCTTAACGAGTCCCTACCTTCAACTGTAACTGCGGTCATAGCTGCACTTATAGCAGTAGTGGTTGGTGTTGCTACAAAAGCTAATCTATCTGCTGTTACTTCAATTCTATTGATATCGCTTGTAGTTGAAGAAACGGCTCCTCCGCCATTTGCAGTCGTAAAAGTTGATCCTGTTGCATTTGCTGTTACCGATGAAACCGTAAATTGCATTTGCTGATTATCCGTTACGGTTGACTCAAAAGTAATACGAAGATTTAATGCTAATTGCGAATCATCTCCAGCTATAACTCCAGTTAATCCTGTAAATACAATTGGAGAAGTGGTAACGTTTACTGCTGTTCCTAATGCAGTAGTACCGTCAAACAATCGTGCCGAACGAATGTTAGCAACATTGGTTACATTAAAACTTATTGCTGTTAATTCGGTTCCTAGAGTGTCTAAATCGGATATTGTAGCTCCGCCATCACGCAAATAAAACCCCATTACTCCAATACTACCATTTACTCCTGAACCAGTGCTAGTAAGAGCCGTTCCTTGATAGAGTGTATAATCAATATTAGTATTTGTACTTGCCGATGAACCACTATTAAAAGACACATCGCTTAAAGTATTAGGTGTAATATTTGCAGTTAATCCTGTTGGTTGCGTTAGCGAATAATTTCCTGCTTGCGCTCCTGCTAAAGTTGAAGTAGAAGTTACCGCAATCCCATTTGCGATGGCAGACGAAGCAAATGTTCCTGTACCACTTAATGTAACAACATCAGGAGAAACAATACCCGATAATGTTCCTGTAATGGTAGCAGTTGTATTGTTATCGAATACTTTATTGCTTGCTGCTGCAGCAGTTATCGTTAATGGTTTTGCAGTAATATTTGCTGTTAAACCTGTTGGTACTGTTACGGTGTAATTTCCTGCATCAGTACCGCCTAAAGTTTGAGTAGAGGTTACTACAATCCCCGAAGCTACATTTACACTTGCAAAAGTTCCAGTAGTTGATATGGTAACTGTATCTCCACCAAATACTCCCACTAATGTTGAACCTGTAATGGTTGCCGTATTTAATCTATCATATACTTTATTGCTAGCAGTTGCTCCCGTTACTGTTAAGTTAAACGCAGTAATATTTCCGGTTAATCCAGTTGGCTGCGTTACCGTATAATTTGAAGAAGGAGCAGTATAACCTGTTATAGTAATTGGTTTTGAATTAGCTACAGTTTTGGTAGCAAAAGTTGCCGATGGAGAACCTGTCACACTAAACGATTCTGAATTTTGCAATCCTGAATAGGCTGCTGTACCCGTAAATGAAGCAGTTGTATTTGCATCATATACTTTATTAGACCCCGTTAATCCTGTGATGGTTAATGGTGCTGTGGCAATTATTCCTGTTAAAGTTGGTTGTGTTAACGAATAATTTCCAGCATTGGCACCACCTAAAGTTAAGGCAGCTGTTACACTAATTCCAACTCCTACATTAACCGTTGCAAAAGTTCCGCCTCCGCTAAAAGTCACCACATCAGGAGAAACAATACCTGAAAAGCTTCCTCCAGTTATGGTAGCTGGATTGGTACCCGTATAGGATTTAGACGTAACCGCTGCTCCTGTAATAGTTAGCGCTTTTGGCGTAATATCGGCAGTTAGGTCTGTAGGTTGTGTCACTGTATAATTGGTTGAAGGTGCTGTATAACCTGCTATGGTTATTGTTTTTCCTATTCCGACTAAAAAATCTGAAAAATTAGCTACTGCAGTTCCTGTCACCGAAAAAGATTCGCTATTTTCTAAACCAGAATAGGCTGGCGTTCCTGATAAAGTAGCTGTAGTTGAACGGTCGTATATTTTATTTACTCCTGCAATTCCTGTAATAGTAAGTCCTTTTGCAGTTACCGAACTAGATACTGTGGCAACATTTACATTAGATGCTCCAGAACTCGATAAAACAATATTGCCACTATACGGAGAGCCAGCAACAGTTGCAGTAGAATTTAAACGAATGTAAACTGCAGTTGAAGCAATAGTTCCTGCTGTACCAATGGTAATGGTGTTGGTATAAGGTCCACCAATTGCAGTTGAAACCTCAAAATTAGTTGAAGGTGGCGTTACTAAAATACCAGCTGTCATATTAACTCCTGAAACATCAAATGTAGCAGGCGAAGGAGAAGCAGAACCGTAAGTTGTATTTACAGCCGATAGAGAACCTGTTGTAGATATAGTAGGAGCAGCTGCAGAAGTAATATCGGCAGTTAAACCGGTAGGTTGTGTTAATGAGTAATTCACCGAATCGGCTCCGCCAATAGTGTATCCAATTACTGTTACTGCAATTCCTGTTGCAATAGCAGTAGAGGCAAAAGTAGCTACTGGAGTTCCTCCCAACATTACGGTATCTCCTGTTTCAACACCTGATAAAGTAGCTGTTCCTGAAAGCGAGGCTGTTGTGCTTGCGTCAAACACTTTATTGTTAGCTGAAATTCCAATAATAGTTAATGTTTTTGATGTAATATCGGCAGTTAAGCCTGTTGGTTGTGTTATTGTATAATTGGTTGAAGGTGCAGTATATCCTATTATTGTAATGGCTTTTCCAGTTCCTACTAAAGCATTTGCAAAATTAGCTACAGCCGTTCCAGTAACCGAAAAAGATTCACTATTTTCTAATCCTAAATAACTAGGCGTACCAGCAAATGATGCAGTAGTTAATCTATCGTATACTTTATTTGCTCCTGTTAGTCCTGTAATGGTTAGTCCTTTTGCAGTTACTGTACTCGAAACAGTAGCTACATTTACCGTTGTTGCTCCTGAACTAGTTAAAGCAATGTTACCAGTATAAGGAGAACTTGCAACTGTCGCATTAGGTTTTAATCGAATATATACTGGTGTTGAAGCAATAGTTCCTGCTGCACCAACTGTAATCGTATTACTATAGGGACCTCCTATTGCGGTAGCAACTTCAAAATTAGTAGACGGTGGTGTTACTAAAATACCTGCGGTCATATCTGCTCCTGAAACTGAAAAAGTTGTTGGCGTTGCAGATGCTGTACCATAGGTTGTATTTACCGCTGAAAGAGTTCCTGTGGTGGAGATTGTTGGGGTAGAAGCAACCGTTCCTCTTATTCTTACATCATCAATAACCCATCTCTCATTTGCATCATTATTAAGCATAGTAATTCTAACCCTAACTTGAGAATTAGCATTAGGTATATTTATCGTTACTGTAGATACTCCTGTTGCAGAAGCAGAAGTTATAGGTGTTGGTGTATTATTCCCATCATAAGTTATAGATGTTGAGCCTGATGCAGAAAATGCCCATCTTTGATTGGCTGCTGAACCTGCAATAGTAAGTTCAGACGAATATGTTGTGCCTCCATCAACACTAATTGAAACGGTAACAATATCACCTGCGTCAATACCATTAGTGTTATTAACCGACATTCCTGCTAATCTAAAATCTACAAAAGCATTGGTGTAACCACTTAATGATTGATTACCAAATGTTAATGTTGTTGTTGTATTTACAGATTGCCATCCTCTAGCACCAGAAACAAAAAGATTTGCACTAGAGGGTAATCCAGCTGCTGGGTTTGTACCGGTTGAATTTCCTCCATTTGTGTTTGAAAATGTAAGTGTTGGTAAAGCAGGTGCTGTCTCGAAGTCTTGAGAAGCAATAGTGACTTGCCCCCAACTTTTCCCAATTCCAAAAACCGCAAATAGCAAAAGAGGAATTATTGCGTGTTTGAAGTTTTTTCTTCTTTTATGTTTTAATTTTTTATTAGTTTGAATATCTAAAGAAATTAGGATTTCATTAATTACTCTGCTCCCATAATAATATAAAGACTGTAAAGTAGTTTTCGCTTTCATACTCGTATTTTTTAAATTCAAAATGTCTAATAAATAATAACTTGGCAAAATTAAATCTTGGTATGGGGTTCTTCCAAAAATTGTATGTTATGCTTTTGCAAAGTGTTTAAAACTTAATAGTGACTTAACATTAAGTTAAATGTAAATTTAAATTATTTACGAATTATACATTGAATTAATCGAATTAAATAAAAATTTTTAATAATTTACATCATTTTACCTTTTTTAATTATTATTATTTAAAAAAAGCATGATTAAAATTATTGAATATGACATGGGTATGATTATTTTTAAAGAGAAATCGTATTTTTTTGGTTTGTAAAATAGGTGTTCAAACAGGCTGCTTTTTATAAAACTAAATATATTAACTTTAAGTCACCATAACATTGATTTATCAAACCATAAAGTTTTTACAATTTAAATGCAAATAATTAACACCGATTTACAGATTAACTAAAACTAATAGAGGAATTTGCCATTGCAGATATTTACTTCTATGCAAGCATAAATTTGATAATTTTTAAAACTGATAATATTTCATTATTATTTATAAAAAAAAGTCTTCCATTTCCGGAAGACTTCTCTTAACTTAACCTAAATTAATATAAAATAATTATGCAATTGTAGAACTGTAGTTTGATGCTTTTTTTAAGAACGCTTTAATCAACAATCGGTTTGGAGCAATTCCTGAATTAATCATTTGCTTTTTTTGGCTTACAGCAGCATCTGCTGATTGATTTGCGTTTGGTGTTTGTTTTGTTCCCATGAACCAAGAAACAAAATTCATTGAAGAATTTGTTGTCACATTGCTTTGCGAAGCTGTAACAGTATCATCTGAAGTTACAACTTCAAAAGTTACTGTAATAGGAACAACTTCATTTTTGTTTTGTCCTACCATTGTAAAACTAGATGATACTAACAAAACAAATAAAACAATCGTTCTAATTCCTGAAAAAGAATTTTTAATTGTTGTGTTATGAGTTGCTGTTTTCATCTTTTTATTTTTATGTATTGTTTCGTTTCTAATACATGTCAAAGATAGAATCGCACTACTCCTAGACCAATTATTTTCGTTGAAGTACTGAGAAACTCGTTAAAGTTACAAAAACAGCATTTTTTGAGTATTTCAACCAAAAAAGACGCACTTCATCGACCGTATTTAGGGACTTCATCGGTGAAATACATGGGGCTTTTTAGATTTTATTCATAAAAAAAGCCCTTTCGAGACCGAAAGGGCTTTTAAGGGAAAATTTGGGGACTTAGTTAATTATTTTTTTAGTTACAATTTCATTAGTATCTGATGTAATCTTTACAATTAAAACTTGTTTAGTAGTTCCTGTATAGAGTTTAACTTCTGAAGCGTTGATTTTATCTTTAGCTATCAATAATCGTCCGCGAATGTCATAAATAGCAACGTTAGACATTTGAACTGAACCAGAATTCACAACTACTTCTTGATTTTGTTTATAAACCACTATACTTTTTTCATTAAAAGAAGGTGTTTGAGTAGACAATGAATTATTCTGATACACGATTTCGAAACGAGTATTAAAAGTACCAGCCTCTGAAGCAAATGTGTATGGCCCTGATTTTAAATCGTGTATAGTATTAGAGTTATTATCTTTGATAAACACACTTTGATTACTTGAAAACAAACCATCAAAATTGCTTAATGTTATGGTGTAATTTTCTGCTGTTTTAGCTTTAAACCCTAACAAAACGGTATCGCTTCCGTCAAACGGCAAGGCTCTTCCTTGAATCGTGTATTCTTGTCCATCAATAAGTGAAGTTAAAGCATTTGGAGTGTCATTTAAAAAACGACCATCAATCGCTGCATCTACATTTGATGTTGCATTAGGCATATAAGCAACCATCGTTTGATAGAAAGCTCCTGAAACACTCGATAAGTTCAACCAAATTCTATTTCTTTCATCAAACGTTCTTAAAAAAGGAGCGTTAGAATTAGAAACTCTCATTGCATTGTTACAGGTTATATTTGTACTTGTTGCTTTAACAATAAAACCTGACCCAACAGCTATAATACCATTTGGCGTTAAAGCTAAAGAATCACCTCCTAAGTTACAAACTCCACCTGCAGTAGTATAAGTAGCGTAAGAAGAGTTATTAGAGTTATTTGTTTTTCTCCAAAAGTATAAAGCTTCAGTAATTCCGTTCTGAGCTATAAAAGCATTAGCATTTATGGTTGATGGATACGGATTCCCTATAGCATTATAGGTTGCATTAGTTACTGGTAAATTTACAGTCCCATTATTTGCAACTCCTGTAAACTGACCACCAAAAATGGTTGGAGTTGTAGGATGCGTATTTGAAACCCTAATTAAATAACCAATCCCTGGTTCAAAATTAGTTGTAGATGGTGATGCAACTGGTGCATACTTATCTGTTGATGCATCATAAGTATAAAAACGATTTACTAAAGTATTAGGCGAAAATGCCAACAACTTTTGATTCGCAACTGGGGAAGACCATAAAATATAATCCAGACGCATTAAAGGAGCAGTATTTCTTTTAACAATAATATTTCCTGAATTAGACACATCTGTTGACTGTAACAAATTGGCATTATTTTCTAATGTAAAACTTCCTGAAATTACATTTAGAGCTCCAAATAAACTTACCGTATTACCTGAAGATATCACTACATCACCACTGTTTATTGTTAAACTACAAGCATTTATATCACCTCCGTTTATTGCAGAAACATAATTCCCTGCAATTATAGCTACTGTTGATGATAGTGGAATTCCGTTACTCCAAGAGCTTCCATTCCAAGTACTCGTATTACCCAAAGTTACAGTCGTAAAGGCAGCGTTTAAAATAGAACAAGAATTGTTTTGAACCACAGCTCTAAATCGTGTTTCTTGAGTTATATTTCCAGAAGTATAGGTTGTTGCTGTATTTACAATTGGTATCCATGTACTAAATGGACTAACCGAGCTTTCCCAACGAATAACTGTACCTGTATGCCCTGATAATGTTAATAAACCACTAGTAGATCCTGAACAAATTGTTGAGCCTCCTATCACTGTTCCAGCAGCTGTTCCTGATATTACAGTAATTGTAGCGTTAGCCGATGTAGAACAAGTAGTATTACTAATTGTCCATCGAACTACATAAACTCCTGCTCCGCCTGCTGGTGTAAATACAGCAGTTGGGCTTGATGCATTACTAAATTGGCTTACTAAAACACTTGGACCACTTACAACGTTCCAAGAACCTGTTCCAACTGTAGGAGTATTTCCTGAAAGCAAAGCTGTTGCTGTTGCACATATGGTTTGAGTAGAAGTATTTGTTGCTGTTGTTGGCGCTGCTGTTACAGTGATTGTTGCATTAGCTATAGATGCTGTACATAGAGAATTACTAATTGTCCATCTAATTACATATGAACCCGCTCCGCCTGCTGGAGTAAACTGAGCAGTTGGGCTTGATGCATTACTAAATTGACTTACTATAGTACTTGGTCCGCTCACAACACTCCAAAGGCCAGTTCCAACAATTGGCGAATTTCCTGAAAGTATTGCTGTCCCTGTTGCACATATGGTTTGTGTTGATGTGTTTGTTGCTACATTTGGAGCTCCAGATACTGTTACAGTAGCATTAGCCGATGTAGAGCAAGATCCGCTACTAATTGTCCATCGAACTACATAAGCTCCTGCTCCGCCTGCTGGTGTAAATATAGCAGTTGGGCTTGATGCATTACTAAATTGGCTTACTAAAACACTTGGACCACTTACAACGTTCCAAGAACCTGTTCCAACTGTAGGAGTATTTCCTGCTAAGGTTGCTGTTCCTGAGACACATATAGTTCGTGTTGATGTATTGGTAGCTGTAGTTGGCGCCGCTGTTACAGTGATTGTTGCATTAGCTATAGATGCTGTACACGGAGAATTACTAATTGTCCATCTAATTACATATGAACCCGCTCCGCCTGCTGGAGTAAACTGAGCAGTTGGGCTTGATGCATTACTAAATTGACTTACTATAGTACTTGGTCCGCTCACAACACTCCAAAGGCCAGTTCCAACAATTGGCGAATTTCCTGAAAGTATTGCTGTCCCTGTTGCACATATGGTTTGCGTTGATGTGTTTGTTGCTACTGTTGGTGTTACAGTTGTTACTAAAGTAAATATATTACTATAACTCAAACAACTATTTGGTCCCTGTGTACTTCCTATTAGTGCTCTTCTAAAAAATCTATTTGTATTTACTGTTGTTGTTTGTGCTACTGGTGTATAATCTTCACTTGTTGCTCCAGAAATATTAGTAAAATTAATTCCGTCTGTAGACAATTGCCACTGAAAACTCATAGAAGGATTTGCTGTTGAACCGTTATAAACAAACGGAGAACCATCAATTAAACTAGGAACAATACCACTACAAACGCTTGTCGATGTTGATGAAATAGTATTAGCACTTGGAACAAAAGGTGTTATTGTAAAATTACATTCGTTTTGAATAAAATTTTCAAAAAAATCGAATACAATTTCACTTGATCCTGAAAGATTAACAAGGACGTTTTGATAAACAGTTGGTGCTTGTACAATCCAAGCATCAAAAACTTTTACACCATCAACATATATTCGTATACCATCATCACCATTAAAATTAATTAGATAACATCCAGTTTTTGTAGACCTCATTCTATAACGAACTGCATATTGCTCAGTATAAATATTTGTTCGTATTGCACCATTCGATAAAACTGGGAAGCATGCATAATTACCTCCAAATCCTTCTACGAATGTTTCTGTAGGAACATTATAATACCCCACATAATTAGCATTATCAAAAGGCACCGAATTCGTTGGTGTATTGGGAGAAGTACCGCCTGGAGGAGCCGAACCAGTCCAATTATAAATATGACCAATCCATTGATCGGTTCCAAAAGCAGTTTGAGAATCCTGTGTGTTTCCAATAGAATTTATTCTAAGTGTTAAAGCCCCTCCAGCTAAATTTGAACAATTTCCACTTGTTAACCTTATTTTCACTTGTCCAGAAAATGTGGCTGTCCAAGTTATACTTGCTCCAGATGCTCCAGATGCGGATAAAGATGGAGTTAGATTATCATTTGAAATTGCATCTAATACTGTTAAATTTTCATTGGTTGCAAACACATTACCAACAGAAAAAGTATAATTAAATCCTCTAATAATATCTACCACTACAAATTGGCCAGAGTTAACTGACGCTGTAGTAATTGTATTTTGGTTGTCTATACAAAAAGTATTTGTTGACCCTACTTGAGTAAATGCTTCAGCATTTACAGTAATTGTAGCATCTGCTGTTGAAGGAGTAAAAGATGAATTACTAATTGTCCATCTTATTACATAAGAACCTGCCCCACCTGCTGGAGTAAATATAGCATTCGGGTTTGATACATTACTAAATTGACTTGTTAAAGTATTTGGACCACTTACAACACTCCATGATCCAATTCCTATTACAGGCGTATTTCCAGATAATGTTGCGGTTGCGGTTGAACATATGGTTTGCGTCGACGCATTTATTGCCGTTGTAGGGACACCCATAGAAGTTGGCGTAAAACTATATGACCTCCCTGCTACAATTGCTGTTGATTGGGTATTGTTAGGATCAGAACCATAAGTTGCACTATTAGTTGCACTAGCAATACTTACAATTGAAGATCCTGAACTACTAAAACCTATTGAATAAGTACCTCCCGAAGCAATTGTTCCTGAGTATATAAACTGAATCCTCCCTGTATTTTCAGACAATATTGCCTGAAATACCATTGGCGCATTTTGACTTACACTTGAAGAGTTTACATACAAATTAGTTTTCCATTCAATTACTAAACTTCTATTTGGTGCAATACCGTTTAGACCATATCTAACATAGCCATTAGAACCAGTAGTCAAATCATCCCAAAATGGAGCAATTTTAGGATCTTCAACACCATCAGCTAGATTGTTATTAAAACGATTCCCTGTAATTACAGAACCCAATTTTAAATGCCCATTGGCATTTACACCAAATTGTGAATATGTAACACCATTAAACCAAAAATTAAAACCAATATTTGTTAGACTAGAATTACCATCGTCACTGCCTGTAGACAATAATGTACCTAGGCTTGTATAAGAGTTTATGGACTGACCCGACGTATTTGTTACCGGATAGGTTGTAGAATTTATTACCTGACCTAAACCCTTGTAACATGAAATCAAAAAAATTAAAACAACAAAAATTAATTTTAGAAGTCCTTTTGCAGAAAATTTATTTTCTATTTGAATCATTAAATTTTTCATTTTAGTTTGTTGTATTTTTAAAAACTTATTAATTGATAATTATAAGGCAAACGTAAAAAAAAACATTTAATAAAAAAAATATAAATATCGATAAAATGCATTTTTTAACGATAAAATGCATTTAATTATATGTTTTATAAGTATTATATTACATAAAATAATTTAAAAAATTGGAATTGATTAAATATAAATCTTATATTTAATGTATAAAAAAAGCCCTTTCGTGACCGAAAGGGCTTTTTAGGGTAAAAAATATGCTTTTTAGTTGATTACTTTTTTGGTAACTACTCCATTGGTGTCTGAGGTGATTTTTACTATCAATACCTGTTGGGTACTTCCTGCATACATTTTAACTTGTGAGGCATTGATATTGCTTTTAGATACCAACAAACGTCCTCGAATATCATAGATTTTTACATTTGACATTTGGACTGTGCCCGTGTTGATAACAACCTCTTGGCTTTGTTTGTATACTAAAACACTATTTTGATTAAATTTAGTGTCACTTGTACTTAACGGATTCTCATAAACCACTTCAAATCGATCTGTAAAGGTTCCTGGTTCTGAAACAAATGTATAAGGTCCCGTTTTCAAATTATGTATAAAATTAGTCAATTTGTCTTTTATATATACATCTTGCGTGCCAAACAATCCGTCAAATTGTTCTATACTTATTGAATACTCAGCTGCTGTTGCTACCTTGTATTGTAAAGGAACAATATCTGTAAGGGTAAACTCTGGTCGTCCTTGTATAGCGTAGGCTACACCGTCTATACTACTACACATATACTCTTCACTATTTATATTAGAGCCGTCTATTCCTCGATCTACTCCTAAAGTATAATCGGATGAATATTTAACTAACATTTGACTAAAAAAACCATCCTTTCTTGTTAAATTTAACTTGTAACCACTATCATCAATGGTAGTCTTGTTGCTAGTTCTAAAGAATTGGTTGCTATTATTAACACCTCTTCTCATAGCATTGGTAAATACTAAATCTGTTGCAGCTGTTGCTTGTACAATAAAGCCTTGTCCTACATTAATAACCCAAGTGTTTGCGGCATTATTTGAAGTGTTAAAATAATTGGAGGTATTTGATGTTCCTCCCCCTGGAGCACTATTCGCAACATAACCTAGTTTTGTTAAAGTGGAATAACTCGGCTGGGTTTGGTCATTTTTCTTTCTCCAAAAATAAAGCGTCCCTGTTATATTAGAAATATTTGCATCAATAAAATTATGAACATTGATTTGTGACGGATATGGATTTCCTACAGCATTAAAACCCTTAACTGCAGCGGTGGCCGGGACATCAACAATTGTATTCAATGGAGGGTTAGAATATATTGTTGGCCCTTGGTTTGAAAGTGCAAAATTAATAGTACCACTATTTGGTTTTCCTGTAAATAAACCTTCATAAATTGCTGGAGTTGTAGAAGAGAAATTTTTAGGAACTCTTATCAAATACCCTTTTGCTACGGTAAAATTATTGCTAGAAGCTATCGGGTTATACAGATTGGTTGGAGTATCGAATACATAAAAGCGATTGCCAAGTGTTCTTGGTGAAAAAGAATACAAGTTCTGATTCTCTACCGGTGAGGACCACAAGGTGTAATCTAACAAATACAAAGAAGAACTGTTGCGATTCACTTGTATGCTTCCTGAATTTGGATTCGTAGTGCCTCCCGTTTGAACCAAATTAGAATCATTCTCTAAGATAAAACTACTACCACTCTCAACAGTTAAAGCGCCACTTAAAGTTATCTTAAAAGTAGAAGGAATGGTAACTATAGCACCATTTTTAACATGCAGGCTACATGCCGTAATATCTGCAGCTACATTATAGTTATCTCCAACTCCAAGTCCATCAATAACTGCCGTACTTGTAGCTGTTGGTGCACTTGGCGACCATGCACTTGAAACATAGGTAGAGGTACCTCCGATAGTAACAGTTTTCGTATCAGATGCCACAGAGGAACAAGCTTTAGAACTAGTAACAGACACCAAGGTATAGGTGGTGGCAGCTGTTGGTGATACTGAAATATTAGCGCCACTAGTATAACTGTTAACCGTAATATTAGTTGCTAAAACACTATCATTATAGACTACTGTATATGGTCCAACAGTGTATGGTGCGTCTCCTCCTCCTATAGCTACTTGTAAATTAGTACTAGTATTAGCACAAATTGTAGCTGCCGAAGTAGTAAGTGCGCTTGTCATTGCTGGCGGAGTATAAATCGTAAAATCACCAAAAGCACCTACAGTAGATGATATAACTCTATTCGTATCATCTACATCGGAGAGGCAATACCAATCTGGGTTTAAATAACGTCCCCCAAAATAATTTGCAACTGTTCCATTCTCATCAGAAGCTAAATAAGTAAACGAAGCTGTACATGACGAACTACTAATTGTTGAGCTTACTGGCCAATAACGACTTATAAAATCCACAATGCCTGAATTAATGTTAGGATGCTTAGCATCTTGGACTCTTACTCCGGCATATCCAGATGGATTTCCTGAAAAAGTCAAAGTAGCAGGACTGTATTCTGATGTACCCACGTTATCTCCTATTGGGAAAGTATAAGAACCCGCGGTTGAAAAAGTTTTTCTCAACTCACCTGTACCACTAGCTATAATCATATTAGTAGCACTAGGAGAAGCAACAGATATTGCGGGCGCAGATGATCCTAAGGTCATATTAGCAGATGCTAAATTGATAGTTCCATTAGTTAAAGTCAATTGATTCGATATATTCACATCGTTGCCTAGAGAAAATCCTCCTCCAGTCGAAGTTCTGTTTACAGTTAAATTATTCAAAACATTTGTAGTTCCTGGTGTAGTCTGATCAAAATAAATAGTTCCTATATCTCCTACTCCATTAATTACCAAATTAGAACTACCGCTTCCTTTAAATGAACCAGAACCAGCAATTGAATTAGTAACACCTGAACTCCCTACTGTTAAGGTAAACCCATTCAAATCAATAATATCTGCAGTTGATACAAAAGTAATAACACTACCCGTTAACGGACCGCCAACCAATAAATCTTTATTCAATAAAACAGGACCAGAACCCGATGCTTTGGCAACCACCATATAATCAATATTAAACGGAGACGAAGCTGTACCCGAAACATTCTGAGTTGCAGTTCCTGTAAAGAAAATAGCTCTTTGGCTTACCGTAAAAATAGCATTATCGGTAAAATCACCTTTAACTTCTATATCTCCACCTGCACTGCCAGATAGGGTTGTTGTAGCTGTATTATTTGAATAGCCATTCACAAAATTAAATCCTTTCAATCGGGTATCGGTAGTCCCGTTTAGAGTAATTGTACCATTGTTTAGAATATCACCTACAATCTCAACTCCAACGCCAGTAATATCTATTGCACTTGGTGTTGTAGTAGTTAAATCAGTAATTACGAAACTACTACCTGTAGTTATAGTCAGACTACCAGCAATTTTTTTATACGAATTATCCCCATTTTTCACATTCAAAGTAGTGTTGTTCTGAACAATCATGTTATTTGGATACCCCGCACCGCTTGTAGCATTCCATTCAACACTTCTGTTTCTGTTACTTCCGGTATTGTAAATTAAGGTAGAAGTAGTACTATAAATAGGTGGATTCGTATTTACAAAACAGTTGGTATTGCTATTGATAGATAAAATACCGTTTACTGTTGTAATATTAGAACCAAAATCTAAGTTACCATTTGTATTTAAATTTACAGTAACAGTAGGTCCCAAATTCAAAGTTCCTGTACCACTATTGTTTTGAATCACTTTGTATTGGTTAATCTCGATGGTACCATTAGGGGAAGATGGTGTAGAAATAATATTTCTTGCTCCATTAACATAAATAGCTCCTCCGCTATTATTAAATGTTAAGGCTCTTCCATTCAAATCCAATCCTCCAGCATTGTTAAGTTGTAAAACTTGACCTGTAGCAGTGTTTAAAGTAATATTTGTTGTGCTTTCAATCACAACATTACCACTAGTGACTTTATCAATAATTAAATAATCAAAAAATACGGTTCCACCGCCTGTTTTAGCTACCATTTGGTCACCTGTCGCTGCAGTAAAGAATACTGCCTTAGTATTATTAGCTTGAGTACCACTAGCTCCTACTGTCCAATTGCCTCTGGTATACACATCGCCTCCCAAACTCATCGTACCATTAATCAATACATTACCAACTACGGTTAAAATATTGCTTGTAGTGTTCAATGTATTTCCAGAATCTATAGTCAAATTACCCGAACATTGGGCACTTGTAGTCAACATATTCAAAGTAGTATTGGTACTGTTGGTTGATATCTGAACATTGGCTGGATACCC
Source organism: Flavobacterium myungsuense (assembly GCF_042677265.1). Lineage (NCBI taxonomy): Bacteria > Pseudomonadati > Bacteroidota > Flavobacteriia > Flavobacteriales > Flavobacteriaceae > Flavobacterium > Flavobacterium myungsuense. The sequence goes on from NZ_JBHTIZ010000017.1 coordinate 31,535, forward strand.
TGCTCCGCTAGTAGCTGAAGTCCATTCTAAACTTCTATTGTAGGATGCCCCAACAAAATACTGTAGTAAACTACCACTACCGTATGTTGGCGAATTAGTAGTTACAGCACCACCAGTAGCAATTCGCAATCTATTATTAACAGTAACAGCATTACTGAAAGCAACTAAACCGCTCAAATTAACATTGTAAAAAGCGACAGTTCCTGTGATAGTTCCGCTTCCTATGAAGTTAACTGTTCCATCTCCTGCAGTAAAAGTACCTGAACTATTAGTGGTAATAGAACCTCCGGAAGTGATTGATAAAGCATAGGCATTAGACATTGATAAAGATGCACCATTAGCTATATTAACACTATTAGCAACTGCATTGGCTGTTTGGTATATACTTGGACTAAAAGAAGTTCCTGATGGAATTACCACATTAGAACCCGATGTAGGCACACCTCCACACCAGTTAGCACCAGTATTCCAATCTGTACTAGTACCTCCTATCCATGTATTAGTAGAAGAATTAGTAACAACAATATCATCTTGGGTTGGGCTACATGGCGAATTGGTTATCGTCCATCTTAAAGTTGCCGATGTGTCAAATGGTACTCCAGTAATAGTCGATGTAGTAGAGTTAGCACTTGTGATAATAGCGGTTCCCGAAACTACCGTCCAAGTACCTGTACCAGGACTTGCCGCATTGGCAGCCATGGTAAAAGCACCGCTATTACACTGACTGATATCTGGTCCTGCTACTGCAGTTGGAGCTGTTGCGCTAACAGTAGTCGCTGTAGATGATGTCGCACTAGCTGCAGTACATCCACTAGTGGTGTAATTAATCGTAATCGTTTTACTTCCTGAAGTCAACCATTTCAAGGTAACCGTATTGCTGCTGGTTCCTATACCACCTGAGGTAATCGAATAATCCGTACTCAATACACCCGGTACTGTCCAAATATAATTGGTTTGTCCCGATTGAGTCGTATAAGTGACATCAGTACCCAGACAAGCGGCAGCTCCTGGTTGAGCTGTAAAAGTCGGTGTGGGTAAAGCACTAACAGTTGTCGCTGTCGATGATGTGGCAGTGCCTGCTGTACAACCACTTGTAGTGTAATTAATCGTAACGGTTTTGCTTCCTATAGTCAACCATTTCAAAGTAACCGTATTGCTCCCTGTTCCTATGCTTCCTGAGGTTATGGAATAATCGGTATTTAAAACGCCTGGAACGGTCCAAACATAATTGGTTTGTCCAGATTGGGTCGTATAAGTAACATCGGTACTCGCACAAACAGTAGCTCCTGGTTGAGCCGTAAACGTCGGTGCGGGTGCAGCCGATATTGTAGTAGCTGTAGAAGAGGTAGCACTCGTAGCTGTACAGCCATTAGTGGTATAATTAATAGTAACCGTTTTACTTCCTGTAGTCAACCATTTCAAGGTAACCGTATTGCTACCTGTTCCTACTCCGCCTGAGGTAATCGAATAATCCGTATTCAATACTCCAGGAACGGTCCAAATGTAATTGGTTTGTCCGGATTGAGTCGTATAACTAACATCATTAGTAGCACAAGCTGTAGCACCTGGCTCAACTGTAAACGTTGGTGTAGGTAAGGCTTTTACAGTAATTGCTCCTGAAACATTACTCGTCACTAATGTAGAACTACATCCGCCTGTAACAACACAGTAATAATAAAGCGTATTAGCTGTTGAATTTTGCGGAGTGTACGTTGCGGTTTGAGCACCGCTACTACTACCTAAATTGGTACCGCCTGCATTCGATGCTGCAATATTACTAAACCACTGATAACTAAGACCCGATCCACTTGCAGCGACAGTAAGATTAGTTGGTGTCGCTCCAATACAATAGGACTGAGTTCCTGTTGCTGGCTGAGTCGTAATCACTGGATTATTAATCGAAAGACTATTAAAGAACAAATCAAATGAACCTCCAGATCCTGCTCCTGCATTAAAGAAACGTATCTGTGCTGGTAGCTGCCCACCTCCCTGAGTTGAAAAGGTTCTGCTTGTGTAGGTTACTGTACTTCCTCCCTTACCTGTAATGGTTACTGAATAGGTATTAACAGCTGTATAAGTTACTGTAATATCCAATCCTCCTGTGGTATATCCTAGAGATGTTGCATTGGCACCAGCATTGTCATTTAAAGTGTAGAAAGTGTTCCCTCCTACAAAGTACAACTCCATCAAATTCTGACCAGAGGCATTTTGTAATCCAAAACCAATAGTACCTCCTGAAGTAATACTTCCATTATCCATAGAAAAAGCAATCTTGTTGCCCATACCCATCGAAACAGTTCGAGTAGCACTAGCTACATTACCTCCTCCTGTTCCACCTGCATACATCCCCCATGAACGAGTATTCGCATTATTTACATCAGAACTTCCTGATGAAAAGAATCCTGCACCTCCTGTAGCACTCAAAGTCCAAGCTCCAAATCCAGTCGTAGAATCATTTTGTCCGTTACTCCAAGTCGTATTATAAGTAGCATTCCCTGCATTACTTTGATTCGCTTCCGAGATACTAACTGCTGCTACTGTAGAATTGGCAGAAGCACAGGATCCATTAGTCACTACTGCTCTATAAGAGGTAGCCACATTCAAACTTGGTGTAGTATACGTACTAGAGGTAGCGCCAGAAATAGAGGTCCAACTCGTTCCGCTATTTTCTGAACGTTGCCACTGTATCGTACCTGAATGCCCTGTAAGACTAATACTTGTACTATCACCAAGACATACTGAAGATAGAGATGCGGTTGCAGTTCCTCCCGAAGAAGTTGTAACAGTAATAGTTGCATCAGCCGTTGAAGCAGTACAAGGCGAATTGCTAATGGTCCAACGAACTAGATAACTTCCTGCACCTCCTGCTGGGGTAAATACGGTATTGAATACCGATGTACTCGCAAATTGCGCACTTGAAGTACTTGGCCCGCTAACTACAGTCCATGCTCCTGTTCCAATACTTGGATTATTTCCTGATAAAGTAGCAGTTCCCGAAGTACATATCGTTTGAGTAGAACCATTGGTAGCTGTAGTAGGATTTTGATTGAATGTAATTAC
>NZ_JBHTIZ010000018.1:0-977 GCF_042677265.1 Flavobacterium myungsuense
ACTCTACAGGAGTTTTTACAGGATTATCTCCAGATTCTTATGTAGTGACTGTCGTAGATTCAAACACTCCTCCAAGAAAAGTTGCTTCTTCAACAATAAACCTTGTAGCTCCTACTGATATTAATTTAATTAGCTCTGCAATGGGTTGTGTATCGCCCAGTTCCCCAGTCACATTAACTGCATCAAACGGCGGTACAACATATGCTTGGACGTCTGTTCCGGTAGTAGCTATATCGAGTACAACTACTACAGCAATTGTATCTCCTGCGGTTAATACGACATATACCGTAACTTCATCAAGAACAATTCNCTTTTATTACTAGTACTGATAGGAGTGGCACTGGGAAGATGTTTGTTGCCAAAGGTGCTACGTTTGCAAATAAAACAATATGGTCTCAAACTGTACTAGTAGATAAAAGTAAGTCCTATACTTTCGAATTTTACGCACAAAATTTAGTAGCAACAAGTGTTGCAACATTTAGGGTACTAATCAATGGAGTACCAATTACAATAACACCTCTTTCTGCAGCGAATTCTGGATTTTCAGGTTGGACAAGAATATTTGGTACTTGGAGTTCTGGTACAGCTACTACTGCAAAAATACAAATTATTAATACCAATATTTCGTTACCAGGTAACGACTTTGCAATTGATGATATATCATTTGCTACAGCAACTTCAAAAAATTGTCTTTTATCCAAAACAGTCACTGTAGATGTTACACCAGCTTTAAGTATTACCAATCCCTTAGCGGTTTGTACTCCTGCAACAGTTAATATTACTTTACCAGCGGTTACAGCAGGAAGTACAGGAGGTGGTGCCTTATCGTATTGGAGTGACGCAGCTGCTACTATTGCTTTAGCTACTCCAACAGCGATAGCTTTAAGTGGTACCTATTACATTAAAAGTGTCTCTAGTATTTGTTCGGATATTAAACCCGTTGTGGTTACAATTAATCCTGCCCAAGCATTAAGCAT
>NZ_JBHTIZ010000019.1:0-3325 GCF_042677265.1 Flavobacterium myungsuense
ACTCTACAGGAGTTTTTACAGGATTATCTCCAGATTCTTATGTAGTGACTGTCGTAGATTCAAACACTCCTCCAAGAAAAGTTACTTCTTCAACAATAAACCTTGTAGCTCCTACTGATATTACTTTAATTAGCTCTGCAATGGGTTGTGTATCGCCCAGTTCCCCCGTCACATTAACTGCATCAAACGGCGGTACGACATATGCTTGGACGTCTGTTCCGGTAGTAGCTATATCGAGTACAACTACTACAGCAATTGTATCTCCTGCGGTTAATACGACATATACCGTAACTTCATCAAGAACAATTCTAAATACTAATTTAATCACTAACGGAGGTTTTGAGAGCAGTAATTCGGGATTTTATTCTGACTTTATAAATACTCCATTAAGTGCCAGTTTAACACAATTTGATTATGGTATAACTACTAATCCAAATTTATGGAATCCAGCTTTTATTACTAGTACTGATAGGAGTGGCACTGGGAAGATGTTTGTTGCCAAAGGAGCTACGTTTGCAAATAAAACAATATGGTCTCAAACTATACTAGTAGATAACAGTAAGTCCTACACTTTCGAATTTTTTGCACAAAATGCAGTATCAACCCTTCCTGCAAAATTTAAAGTTTTAATAAATGGGGTACAAATTACACTACCCGTATCTGTCGCAACAAATGCAGGTAGTCCGGGTTGGACAAGAATATTTGGTACTTGGAATTCAGGTACAGCTACTACTGCTAAAATACAAATTATTAATACCAATATTTCGTTACCGGGTAACGACTTTGCAATTGATGATATCTCATTTACAACAACTTCAAAAAATTGTCTTTTATCTAAAACAGTCACTGTAGATGTTACACCAGCTTTAAGTATTACCAATCCCGCATCGGTTTGTACCCCTACAACAGTTAATATTACTTTACCAGCGGTTACATCAGGAAGTACAGGAGGTGGAACCTTATCTTATTGGAGTGACGCAACTGCTACTATTGCTTTAGCTACTCCAACAGCGATAGCTTCAAGTGGTACATATTACATTAAAAGTGTCTCTAGTATTTGTTCGGATATTAAACCCGTTGTGGTTACAATTAATCCTGCCCAAGCATTAAGCATAACCAATCCTGCCGAGGTGTGTTCGCCAGCAACAATTAATATAACTTTAGCAGCGGTTACAGCAGGAAGTACAGGTGGAGGTGTATTATCGTATTGGACCAATGCAACAGCAACCACACCTTTAGCTACACCAACAGCAATAGCAACAAGTGGAACCTATTATATAAAAAGTACCTCAGGAATTTGTTCTGATATAAAGCCGGTAATTATAAAAATAACCACAACTCCTGTTTTGAGTATTACCAATCCTGCCGAGGTATGTTCGCCAGCAACAGTCAATATTGCTTTACCAGCAGTTACAGCAGTAAGTACAGGTGGAGGTACATTAACCTATTGGACCAATGCAACAGCGACCACAGCTTTGGCTACACCAACAGCAATAGCAACAAGTGGAACCTATTATATAAAAAGTACCTTAGGAATTTGTTCTGATATCAAACCAGTAACTGTAACTGTAACGGCAACTCCAGTTTTAAACATTACCAATCCAGCAGCAGTTTGTTCTCCAGCAACAGTTGACATTACTTTACCATCCGTTACATCAGGAAGTACAGGAGGAGGTGTCTTAACCTATTGGACAAATGCCACTGCAACCATATCTTTAGCAACCCCAACAGCAATAACTACTAGCGGTACGTATTACATTAAAAGTGTCTCTAGTATTTGTTCGGATATTAAACCTGTTGTGGTTACTATAAATCCAGCCCAAGTGTTGAACATTACCAATCCAGGTGAGGTATGTTCGCCAGCAACTATTAATATTACTTTACCAGCAGTTACAGCAGGAAGTACAGGTGGAGGTACATTAACCTATTGGACCAATGCAACAGCGACCACAGCTTTGGCTACACCAACAGCAATAGCAACAAGTGGAACCTATTATATAAAAAGTACCTCAGGAATTTGTTCTGATATCAAACCAATAACTTTAACTGTATCTACACCCCCAAACGCAGGAATATTAAGCGGAACTCAAAATGTTTGCTTAGGTTTTTCTCCAACTTTTTCGTCCACATCAAATGGGGGTTCATGGATTTCATCAGATACTGCAATTGCTACAGTAAATTCGACAACTGGCATTGTTACAGGAGTTTCAGTTGGAACGGCTACAATTACATATACAGTTTTAGGGATAGACGGTTGCCCTAATGCATTCGTTTCTCGTGATATTACTTTTAACAATGATACTAATGCTGGACTATTAACAGGAAATACAAAACTATGTCAAGGATTAACGATACCACTTTTATCAAGTATTTCAGGAGGAACTTGGAGTTCGTCTGATAACAATATTGCTACTGTTAATGTTGCAGGAGTAGTAACAGGTGTTTCTGCTGGCTCAGTAACTATAACATATACTATTTCTCCAACTCAAGGACAATGTATTAAGTCTTCTTTTAAAGATATTGAAGTTAATAATAGTATTATTCCAACTTTTAATTCAGTTAATCCAATTTGTTCTGGCGAGGCCATAAATTCTTTGCCACCAATTTCAATAAATGGAATCAAAGGAAATTGGTCACCAATTTTAGACAATTTAACAACAAAAACGTATACTTTTACACCCGATAATGATCAACAATGTGCAATTAAACAAGAATTAACAATAACGGTTAAGGATTTTCCGGAGTTTCAAATTACAGGAGAATGTAATAGTAATAATTATGAATTAAGTATTAATTTGAATTCAAATTTCTCATACAATTGGTTAAACGCGATGAGTGAAAGTATCAGTACAACGAATTCAACTATTGTAACTAAAAACGGTAATTACAGCTTAGAAGTTGTGTCTGATGGCTGTAAAAAAATGAAGGAATATGAAGTTAAAAATGTATCTTGTAATTACCCTAAAGGGATATCTCCTAATAATGATGAATACAATAACTTTTTTGATTTAGAAAATTTTGAAGTAAAACGCCTTCAAATTTATAATAGATATGGACAAGAAGTATATTCAAAAAATAATTACAAAAATGAATGGAGCGGATCAAGTAATGATGGTAAAGAGCTTCCTGACGGAACCTATTTTTATGTAATTACCTTATTAAATAATGACAAACCTGATACCGGATGGGTGTATATAAATAGATAAAAATAACCTTTTTAAATAAAAAAATAATACTACAAAATGAAGAAAATACATATCATAACCCTATTAATATTATTCGCTTTTACCGATATACAAGCGCAACAAGACCCTCACTATACCCA
>NZ_JBHTIZ010000020.1:0-25716 GCF_042677265.1 Flavobacterium myungsuense
TTACTTTAGCATTTATTTTAGACGAATTCTCTAGCTTTATTCTATCCCGAATAATCGGGACTCGATTCTCTTACTCTCTTTTTATTTGTTCCGATATCGCTATCGGAACGGCTGTCAATTCAATATGTCTAGGAACGTATTCTTCTTCTTTAATATCGCTTTCATTCTCAAAGCGGGTGCAAAAGTAAGCATTCTTTTATATCTAACAAGCTTTTTGAAATAATTTTTTGAATTTATTTTCTTTTGTCTCGTTTTCAGTATTTTATAAGAACTTCCCTCTTTCGCGGGGTGCAAAGATAAACACTTATCTTACTTTTTTCCAAAACTTTCTTACCCTTTTTTTTACTTTTTTTATAAATCGTTGGACATGTGCGGGTTGTCAATTTTAAAATTTGCTTACAAAGGCGCTAAGACACAAAGTTCATTAAAAAAAAGAACAAGCAAAGTTTCAAAAGTTATTCAAATGTGCTTTTGAAATCAAATGTCAATAGCCCTGATAGTAGTGAAAATCCTTTTTCTTGCTTCTTTAGCAAGAAAAAGATTGTAACGGATAGAAGGAAAGAGCTCCTGATGAAATAAAAATTTAATTCCTATTCGAATTTTATAGCTTTTACAGGAGAAATCTTTGTAATAATGTAGGAAGGAATTAGCAAAACTAGTAAACAAATGATTATTGTTCCTAGATTTAATAGTAAAATATAGCCCCAATTAAGGTAGACTGGCGCTTGGTTGACGTAATAATTTTCTGGATTTAATTTAATTATTCCGAAATAGTACTGAATTGAAATTAGTCCTAAACCTATTAAGTTTCCCCAAAACAATCCACGAATTATTAAATAAAAGGCATTATAGAGGAATATTTTTCGAACTGCCCAATTATTAGCTCCTAGAGATTTTAGGATTCCTATCATTTGTGTACGCTCTAGAATTAGCACTAATAAAGCAACGACCATATTAATAGTTGCTACGACAATCATAATTATTAATATAGTTATAATATTGAAATCGAATAATTGCAACCACTCGAAGATGTAATAATATTTTTCTTCAATTGTTTTTGAATCTAGAGTAGAACTGGTTTGGGCATAAACTTCCTCTCCTTTTTCTTTAATTTTGCTAAAGTCATCAATAAAAACTTCGAAAGAACCAATTTGGTCGGATTGCCATTTATTAATGCGCTGTATGTGTCGAATATCTCCAATTATGTATGTAGAATCGAATTCCTGAAATCCTGAATTGTAAATTCCTACAATTTGAAAGATTCTTAAATTGGGCAACTGATTACTTTGCTCTTTCATGAAAAAAGTGTTGCATTTGTCACCTACACTTAACTGTAATCTATTAGCAAGGAATTGGGAAATAAGGATTTGATTGTTTAAATTATTAGAAAAATCAGGTAATCTCCCTTCGATGAGATATTCTTTTAAATTTTCCCAATAGTAGTCTTTTCCTACTCCTTTGAAGATTATTCCTTCAAATGCATTTGCGGTTCTAATTATTCCCGCTTTACTAGCAACGGCTTGAATGTGATTTATTCCTTGAACGGTATTGAAATTTGGATAGAAATTTTGATTTACGGAAATTGGTGTCGTACTAACCTGAGATTGATTATCATCGTAATTTGAAATAATAATATGTCCGTTAAAAGCAGCTACTTTTTCTCTTATTTTTTGTTGCAAACCAATTCCTGTAGCCACCGAAATAATCATCATAATCATTCCGATTGCAATTGCAGCAATTGCAATTTTTATAATAGGAGTAGAAATACTACTTTTGCGACTTTTAGCAGTAATTAATCTTTTTGCTATAAAATATTCTAAATTCAATGGTATTGTATATTTTGATTTTGATTGATTCGAGTCAAAAATACAGTTTTAGATACTATTTTTAATAGATTTAGATCATTTAATTATTTAAAAGCGCATCGATACCATGATTTTTCAAACTGTTTGTATCTCAATAAGAAATTTATTAAGTAAGTCATTTTTGTTATTACTACTATTCTTAGCTGTAATTTCTTGTAAAACAGCGAAGCCTATAAACTATTCAGCTCCAGCAGAAACAACAATCAAAAGTAAAATAAAATCGACAAAATTTTTGACAGGAGCTGACAATGTAAAAAGTTATTTTTCTATCTTAAAAAATAAGAAAGTAGGAATTGTAACCAACCAAACTGGAATGATTGCTTATGATTCTATTTATACTGTTTTTGATACCATATTAGATTCTCATATTGATATTGTAAACAAGAAATCATTACATATTGTAGATTATATCAAAGAAAAAACCAAAATCGAGCTTGTAAAAATTTATGCTCCTGAACATGGCTTTCGAGGAACAGCAGATGCTGGAGAATTGATTATTGATGGGAAAGATACTAAAACTGGTCTACCAATTATTTCATTATATGGTAACAACAAAAAACCAACTCCTGAACAATTAGCAGGAATTGATGTATTGGTTTTTGATTTACAAGATGTAGGTGCTCGATTTTATACCTACATTTCATCATTACATTATATTATGGAGGCTTGTGCACAAAATAATGTACAACTTATTATTTTAGACCGACCAAATCCTAACGGAGGTATTGTAGATGGTCCACTATTAGAAAAGGATTATTCTAGTTTTGTAGGAATGCATCCAATTCCTGTTTTACACGGAATGACCATAGGCGAATATGCTTTAATGATTAATGGGCAGAAATGGCTTAAAGACAGTATTCAGTGCCATTTAAAGATTGTGCCTTGTGAGAATTACCTTAGAGGCATGACCTATAGTTTACCTGTAAAACCATCACCTAATTTGCCTAACGATCAATCTATAAATCTTTATGCAAGCTTGTGCTTTTTTGAAGGAACTAATGTCAGCGTTGGGCGAGGGACTGATAAACAATTTCAAATTTATGGCTCGCCTTATCTTCCTAATGTTGATTTTTGTTTTGTACCGATGCCTAATTTAGGTGCCAAAGATCCTGTTTATAATGGAAGAGATTGCTTTGGTGAAGACTTATCTGGCATACCAAAAGTAAAACAGTTGGAATTAAAATGGTTAATAAAAGCCTATAATGAAACCGAAGATAAATCTAAATTCTTTAATTCATTTTTTACCAAACTAGCTGGAACCAAAAAATTACAACAACAAATTGAGTCTGGTATTCCTGAGGCTGACATTAGAGCCTCTTGGCAAAAAGATTTGGAGGAATTTAAAAAAATGAGAAATGAGTATTTGATTTATTAAAGGATTCAACTTAAAATGTTGTGAAAAGGAACGCCGATGAAACGGATTGCTATCGCAAAACGCAGATAAAAAAGGAATTTTTTCAATGTTCTTAAGTATTTAAAAAAACAAATTCGATTTCATTTTTAACTTTGAAGTGAAAAATACTTTAGATTCTCATAAAAAAACTTAGAACCTATTAAAAATGTAGTCTCTTTTTCATTTCCTCTACTATATTAAATGCTGCTGGACAAATGGCTACATTCTGCAGAGTCAAATCTGAAATTTGTTGAAACTTTTTCCTATCGGTATGAGGAAATTCTCGACAGGCTTTTGGTCGAACATCATAAATAAAACAAGTATTGTCTTGGTCAAGAAACGTACAGGGAACACTTTGCAAAACATAATCCTTGTCTTCATCTATTCGTAAATAGTTATCAATAAATTGTTGTGGTTTTAATCGCAAGTGTTTAGCAATGCGTTCAATATCAGCTAATGTAAAAAGCGGCCCTGTTGTTTTACAGCAATTAGCACATGATAAACAATCCGTTTTTTTGAATTCGGCATCGTGCAATTCTTGCATGAAATAGTCTAAATTCTTAGGTGTTTTCTTTTTTAGCTTATCGAAATACTTTTTGTTTTCGATATGCTTATCTTTGGCGAGCTTTTGAATTTCGTTTAATGATGGTTTCAATTTTAAGGTTTAAAGTTGAGTCTGCAAAAGTAAACAACTTCTATATTAATAACTAAAAACTAAAGGTGCGATTGCTTTGTACCTCGCAACTCCTCTCAAAGACTATGAAAGACCTTTTCGGAAAAGCCATACTCGATTATCAGACCAATAATTCTCCAGAAGATTTAATTACCGAAACTTCTATTTCTGAGGAAGACGAAATGAGTGTTGCTTATTTATTTCGGGATTTTAATGCTATGCCAAAACTAGAACAAAGAGCATTGCAGTTAGCTAAAGGGAAAATCTTAGATATAGGTTGCGGTGCCGGAAGTCATAGTTTGTATTTGCAAGATGAAATGCACTTGGATGTTACTGCAATAGATATTTCTGAAAATGCAATTAAGGCTTGTATTCTCCGTGAAATAAATAATGCAAAAGTGCAAGACATTATGACTTTAGAAAACGAAAAGTACGACACCATATTACTTTTAATGAATGGAGCTGGAATGTGTGGTAAACTAAAAAATGTTGCCGCCTTTTTAATGAAATTAAAATCGTTACTAAACGAAAACGGACAGATTCTTCTAGACAGTTCTGATATTATTTATATGTTTGACGAAGATGATCCCGAAGTTTCGGGAGGTGGAAAATGGATTGCTTCGCCTGTTCAGCCTTCGGCTTCGGGTTCATCTGAACATTCCTATTATGGAGAGGTTGTTTTTAATATTACTTACAAAGGTCAAAAAGAGAAACCTTTCGATTGGATGTATATTGATTATAATACTTTACAAAATGCAGCTTTAGCAAATGGTTTAAATTGCGAATTGGTTTTAGAAGGCGAACATTATGATTATTTAGCAAGGCTTTACATTTAGTTATTATATAAAAGCATTTAACAACCTTTATCTCGCATTTTATAATACCATACTTGATATTCCTTTGTTCGTTTTTAAAAGCAAGAAAAAAAATCTCACTTAATTTAACAAATGAGATTTAATTTCTAACTTATAAAATTATTTCTTGATTATTTTATTTGATTTTAATAATTTACCATTGTTGTAAATTTTTATATTATACAAACCAGCACTTAAATTTTCAATTGAAACAACTGATTCAGAACCAATCAATTTTTGAACTTTAACCAACTGCCCAATTGTATTGTATATTTCAACTTTATCAATAGAAATATCAGGGGATGAAATAGTAAAATTATCTGAAACAGGGTTTGGGTAAATAGATATAGCTTTTGCATAATTAACTTCTTCCGTGTACTGACTATTTTTATACCTACCTGTAGCTCCTGTTATGTTTGGGTTTAATCGTGTAAAGTTATTTATAGGTATACCATTATAAGATGAAAAACTACCACTCACAACAAACTTTCCATCAGTTTGAACATTTACTGAATACAAAAAACTAGAATTTAATCGATCACCAATTGTTGTTGGACCGAAACCTGTACCCGGATTGAAAGATGTATCTAATATCCCTATTGAACTTAGACGTGCAATCCTGTTTCTTAATAGTGATCCAATCGTTTGAAAACCACCAACTATAACAATTTTACCATCAGTTTGTATATCTAAATCTTTTACACCATAACCACCTAAAGGAAATGATATTAGACTTGGAACGAAAGTATTGTCTATAGCACCACTTGTATTTAATCTTGCCAAATGACTTCTATTTATTCCATTAAAAAAATAAAAGTTTCCACCAGCTAGAATTTTGCCGTCAATTTGTAGTTTTAAACATCTTACAGGTCCATTAAATCCAGTACCTACTACAAATGTTGAGTCAATAGTACCATTTGTATTCAATCTAATAATTTTTGAACCATTAGTTGAACCATAAGTAAGAAAGTTTCCTCCTAAAATAATTTTACCATCGGTTTGAATGGCGATACAATTTACAGAATTACCAGAAGAAGTTGAAAAACTTGAGCTAAAAGAAGTATCTAAAGAACCATTAGAATTTAAACGTGCAATATTTATTTTAATAACACCATTATAGGTAGTAAAAGAGCCGCCAATAAGTATTTTACCATCAGTTTGAATTGCTATTGTTTGGACAGCTGAATAGTTTGCATCAATAACACCAGTACCTATTGCAAAAGTAGTATCTAGAGTGCCATTTGTATTTAATCTTGCAATACCTTTTCTTGCAACACCATTGTAAGTAGAAAAACTACCACCAATAATTATTTTACCATCCGACTGTATTGCGGAAGTTTCAATTCTAAAATCAGCTCCGGTACCAACATTAAATGTTGTATCTAATGTCAAATTAGTATTTAATCTAGCAACTCTATTTACAGATATGCCTTTGTATAATGTAAATACACCACCAATAATAATTTTGCCATCTGCCTGAATTTTAGTGGTATAAACATCATAGTTAGCCCCATTATTACAATAAGCCAATTTAATAGAAACCTGATCATTTGCAATACAGCCTGAGTCATCCGTAATGGTTGCCACAAGTTGTCCTGGAAGTGCTGACCAATTTACATCAACACTTGCTCGATTGTTAGCTCCAGTTATAGTGCCTGTACCACCTTCTACAGTCCAAACCACAGTTTGATTTGATTGTAAGATAATAGAATTATTGGTTAATGAATTGGATGTAATACAAGCTTCAGTACTACCACTAATTGATGGGTACTGTAATTCAATTACTGTAACGGTAGTTTGAGCTATTAAAATATTTGTATTGCTAAAAAGTTTCACAATGTATGTTCCTGGTAAAAAGGTATGAGTAGGATTATTTAATGTAGAACTATTGTCTATACCAGAAGCTACATCCCCAAAATCCCATTTAAAGGATGAATAGCAAGAAGCTTGAGCAACATTTGGAAAAAATTTGTAAGTATTGCATGCTGTTGGATTATAGCTAATGGAATTAGGTGGAAGACTTGGTACAGTGTTGGGCAAGGTTTGGTGTATATAATCATATACACTTCTAGGAAATACAGGTCCATTTTTGGATAAATTACAAGCATTAAGATTTGCATTTGTAATTAAATTATTTGGATTATGAATTACTCTTAATTGATAGTTTCCAGAAACATCAAAAATATTGTTTGCATCTATAAAATAAATTTTATCATCAGGGCCTCTTTTCATCGAACTATTGATTAAAGATGTTGAAACAATTTTTTTAGTCAGAAATGGATTTGTTGAATTTAAATTAAATTGGTATAGATTATTAAAAAGATCTGATGTATAAAATAAATTAGAGTCTGAACTAAACTCTCCGCCTTCGACAGCAGCTAGAGGGTATGTTAATAAAGTTTTCTGATTAGAAAGTGTTCCGGAAAACTTATCAAAATCAAACATTAATAAATCTGAAAAATTAGGCATACCATATATTATTCTATTTCCATTTGGGGCAATTCTTATTATTTCATAATTTACTTTTGAATTTGGTAAAATTACACTGCTTGAATAACTTAAACCTAATGATGTTAATGAAAAAACAGTTAACAAAAGTTCTCCCGTTGTCTTTTTTAAGGTTGTAAAAATCCAATACCCGTCGCACTTCTGAAGAGCATTAATAGCAGTACCACCTACAAGTGCTGAATTATTACCTAATGAAAAACCTGACATCCCAAGTAGAGGAATTACAGGTATATTGATAGTTGTAACAGGCATTGATGGCACACTCCCCACCATAGTAATCTTTGTTGTTGTAAAACCATCCAAATAATTACTTACATCCGAAGGATTTTGATCTGAACCTTTAGTTAATATATAATAACTAGAAGTGCCTGGTATTGCAATAACAAGAACTCCATCTTTAGACCAAAGATTTCCTTTTAAAGGAACATTTACTCCTGTAGAGGAATTCAAAATAGTATGATTTGCTTTCCAAACGGTTACTCCGTTAGTGTAGAACAATAAATTACCTAAATTATCACTTTGTGTTGCACTTGAATTTTCAAAGTTATTTGCAATCGGAATTGATGTATCAACCACTGGCACCCCAGTGCCAAATTTTAATCCATTGCTTGTAGAAAAATACCAATTTGAGTTAGAACCTAACAATGATGTACAGTTCGTTACATAAATTTGCGTAGAAAAAACACTCGTTGTAACAGTACCTAAAACAGTTTTGGTTACGGTTAAGGTTACCGTATAGGGCGAACCTATTGCACTATTAAAAATATGATTAACTGCAGAAGTAGAATTTGAAGTAGCTGTACCATCACCAAAATTCCATAAATATATTGTATTGGCAGCATTAGCGACCAAAGGAGTTAATGTAACAGATGCCGCAGAACATGCTTGATATGTACTTGGTTTAAAGGTTGCAGATAGTAACGATTGATAACCACAAACCCCTGTATAAATTAAATTATCATTTGTAATTAAGGAGGCTCTATAAGTATTTAATGTTGCTACCATTCGGGAACTTTGCCCACTTGAAAACTCGAAACGACAAAGATCATTGGTATAGTCCATATAATTGTTAACAGCATCAGGTAAATCTCCTGGTAAATCACCAAAGCAAGAATTAACCGATGTTGGACATCCTGTATTGTAAGCACGAGCCTGAGGTGTATCGCATACTCTATCACCGTTAACTACACAATTTAGAATTCCTGACGCGTCAGTTGTATTATCATTTGAACCGTTACAACCTTGTTCAAAGGTGTGGTATAAAAATAAATAATGCCCAACTTCATGTACTAAAACTTTTCCTAAATTAGCACCTGGTAATAAATTGCAACTTGGACAAGTAGTATTGTCTCCAAAAGCATCATAACGCATAACAACACCATCATACCAAGAGGAACTTGGAAACGAACCATAACCAATTATGTTTGAAGCAGTGCCATTTGGATTATTAATGGTTTTGACAACATATATTCTCAAAAAGTTCTCGCCTCTTATTCTGTAGTCCGGAGTATAGCCACCAAACAAGATAGCTTCAGACGCTTCATTATAGGAATGATTTGAGGCTAAGCTACTATTGACATGTATAATTCCTGGGGTGGCGGATGTTGATCCAGAAACCATTGGAATACTAGTTGTACCAGCACCTGAACGAGTAGCTAGACAAAACTTAATTCCAGAACTACTAAAACTATTATTTAACGAAGTAATCTGACTTTGCACTTGAGCATCCGAAATATTTGTTCCAACACCTAAAGCTTCACCGCTATTAACAACATAAACTATAACAGGTATTGTAATATTAGTAGTTGTCGTTCTATTAAATACTCCGTTTGGACTTAATTTACTAATTTTTTCATTCATAGCATCATGAGTCAATTTTAGCTGAGGATTCTTTAGAATCTGTGCTTTTATTATTTCATCTGTAGCACATGGTGGAGAAGGTGTAGTCTGTGAATAAACAATAATATTCACTAGAACAAACAAAAGACAGAGTAGTTTTTTCATGATTTTAATATTTAAGATTATTCTTGTTATAAACCTACAAAATGTTCAAATATAAATTACAAAATATTTATGTTTTTTTTAACAATTTAGGATTTAACAATTTTAGACTTTTAAAAAGATCATTTAACAACAAGTAAAGAATAAATATTTTGTAATATTGTATTAAATAATAAAAAAATGAATAAGATAATTACTATTTTAGTCTTGTTTTTTTCTGTGTCAATCTTTGCCCAAAGAACTTGCGGAACAGATGCCAAATTGCAAGAACTAATTAAAAACAAACCCGGATTTGCTGCGAAATATAAAGAAATGATGAACTATATTTATAATCCCAATACTTCTAAAAATTTATTTAGTAAGCAAAGTAGTACTGCAAATACAGTAGTAACTATACCTATAGTGTTTCATGTATTGTATAAAAATGCCAATCAAAACATTAGTGATGCACAAATACAATCTCAAATAGATGTTCTCAATAAAGATTTCAGAAAACTTAACACTGATTTTAATACAGTTGTCCCTAATGCATTTAAACCATTAGCAGCGGATGTAGAAATACTTTTCTGTAAAGCGACAAAAAAACCTGATGGTACTGCAACAACTGGTATTACAAGAAAGTCAGTTCCTAATACTTTTGATTTTTTTAATGAATATTTTACTGCATCAGGGCAACTATCTTGGGATAATACAAAATATCTCAATATATGGATTGGAGATGCAGGAGGAACTAATCTTCTAGGTCTTCATTCACCCGCAGATGATGCAGATGGGGTGGCTATAAGCCATCAAGCTTTTGGTACATCTGGAACTGCTCTATCTCCTTTTAGAAAAGGAAGGACTACTACTCATGAAATAGGACATTATTTTGGGTTAAACCATCCTTTTGGTGATGGTAACTGTAAGCTAAGTGGAGAAGGAGACAGAGTTGCTGATACGCCAGCAACTAAGCAACCCTATTATGGATGCCCAACATTTCCAAATAATGATATTAATTATGTTTGCGAAGTTTCAACAAATGGGGCTATGTTCATGAACTATATGGAGTATGTTAACGACGCTTGCATGGCTTTTTTTACATTAGGTCAAAAAGAAATAATGCGAAATAGTTTGGCTGGACCTAGATTGAGTTTGTTATCATCTAACGGTTGCGGTACTTTAGGATTAAACGAGTTTGAAGCTGTAAATGCAATTGCGGTTTACCCAAATCCAGTTTCACAATACTTTATGATTACATCGCCACAGATTCAAATTGACGAAGTTGAATTATATAATGTCTTAGGGCAATTGGTAAAAACTCAAAAATTGATTCAAACTAATAATACAATACACATCGAAGAATTGCCTTACGGAACTTATTATTTGAGAATTTATAACCAAGGTAAGTTCTTAAAAACGGATAAAATTATAAAAAAATAAGAAAATCGTTAATTCTATACAAACTAAACTATTTTTAAAAGATTACCCTTTATTACATTTAAAAAAATTTATCCTATTATTTAGTTTGAATGGGAATTGGTATGGTATACAAAACCCTCACTCGCTTGCCATTTTTTATTCCAGCGTTCCATTTTGGAGATAGTTGCATCACTCTTTCGGCTTCTAAGCCAGAGCCAAAACCAACATCTTTTAATGTTCTAATGTCAGAAAGTGAACCATCAATTTCTACAATAAAGGAGATGAACAGTTTTCCTAATAACTGAGGAACATCTGGTTTTTTGAAATTATTTTCAAAAAAAGTATAAAAATTATCAATTCCGCCAGGAAAACTTGGTGAATAATCTACTTTGTCAACATCAAAAACATCTTCTACTGGAATTAAATTTTCTTCTTGAGCAAAACCAATTTGAAATAAAAATAAAAAAGATAGAAGTAAAATATTTTTCATGATTTAAGGTATATTCAAATATTTATGAGTTTGTAAAGAAACGCGCCATTTTGGATTTTTCATCACATAATCTACAATAAGCGGTGTCATTTCTTCTTTTTTGCTCCACTCTGGCTGCAAAAATAGAATTGCGTTTTTATTTACTTTTTCAGCTTGTTCTTCGGCAAAAATAAAATCATGTTTATTGTAGATAATGACTTTCAACTCGTGAGCATTGTCATAAACAGTTGTTGTTGGCAACATATTTTTCTTTGGCGAAAGACAAATCCAGTCCCAATTTCCGGTTAAAGGATACGCCCCTGAGGTTTCTATATGCACTTTCAAATTCTCATTTTTAAGATTTTGAGTCAATAAAGTCATATCCCACATTAAGGGTTCTCCGCCTGTTACTACAACGGTATCAGCATTATTTTTAGCATTGGTGACGATTTTATTTATAGCTGTAGGTGGATGCAAAGCGGCGTTCCAACTTTCTTTTACATCACACCAATGGCAACCTACATCACAACCGCCAATTCTAATAAAATAGGCTGCTGTTCCCGTATGAAAACCTTCGCCTTGAATGGTATAGAACTCTTCCATTAGCGGAAGCATTGTTCCTTTTTCGACTGCTACTTGAATTTCTTTTGCTAACATTTGTTGTAAATAAAGTGCAAAGATAGGGAAATGGATTTGGGATTTTAGATTTAGGATTTAGGAATTGTAAAAATGCCTAAAATTAATCTATAGCCCTGATTACTTCACGTAATTTTCATTTTCATCGGAGTTTAGTGAACTTCGTTTGAAGTGGAAATCCTCCCGATTTTTTATTGGGAGATTGAAACATAAAGCAGGTAGAAGCTTTAATAAAAAAACCAAAATTTTCGCTCCTAAAAGAAAAAAACCGATAGTTTAGTGACTATCGGTATCTTGAATTATAGTTGAATTTTTATTTTAATGTTGCTAAAGACTCTGTTGCATACTGATTGGTTGGGTCTAATGCTAAAGTTTTATTAAAATACTCTTTTGCCTTTACTTTATCGGTATAGGCATAATTGGCTGCAATTAAATTGTAGGATTCAATAAACTTATTTTTGTTTTTAACCACTTCTTCTGGACCTTTTTCAGTAACGATTCTAATATACTCTTCATAATATTTAGCCATCATTTCGTCATTCTCTAGCAATCTGTTGGTTCTTGCTCTGTAAATATAGGCGTCTTGAGTAGTAGGCGAAGCTTCTATTACTCTGCCAAAAGCGGCATCGGCTTTTTGAAGTGCAATTGGGTCTACCTTTACTACATCTTTTTTGGTATTACTAAAGTAAATAGAGTTTCCTAGGTAAAAATTATCTAAAAGGAAATTTCTAGAATCAGGATTGGTAACCGCTATTTCATAAATAGCTGCTGCTTCTCTGTATAATTTTTGCTCGTACAGTTTTTTTCCAATTTCACTTAAATCATTGGTCATGGAAATCTCTATTTCTACTGATTTTTTAATATCGGCTACGCCGGCATCAAAAATAGTTTGATCTACAATTTTAGTTTCTAAATTATTTGCTTTTTTAAGTTTAGCTAAGCCCAAATACAAATAATCTCTTGCAATTATTTTATTGGTAGGATTTGCAATAAAATCTTGAATCGACTTTATAGCCACATCTATATTCCCGTTTTCATAAGCCGAATACCCTAAATAACGTAAAATTCTCGGATTTACATTATCTAATTCCTTCATTTTATTGGCTTCTATTTCTAAAGCTTTATAATCTTTGGCTAAGATTAAGAAATCGGCATGACGCATACGTGAAGTAAGCGAATAATCAGTCATACTTAAATACTTTTCATAATAACCAAGGGCTTTTTGTATGTATTCGTTGTATTTTTTGGGTTCATTATTTCCCCAATAGTAGTAAGTTTCAGCTAATTCTCTGTACACTGGACCGTAATTCGGATTTGTTGCAATAACATTATCAAAAGATTTCACAGCTTCAGTATAGGCTTTAGCACCTTTTAACAGAACCCCTAATTGCATATTTGCTCTAGTTAAAGTATTGTCTGTATTAAAAGCAGATCTGTATGCTGTGTAGGATTCATTTTGATTTTTATCACCATAATAAGCATCTCCAAAAGCCATTAGTAAGTTTGCATCAGTAGAGTTAACCAATTTTGCTTTATTTAATGATACCAATGCGGCTTTATAATCAGGCTTGTTAGCATTCATGTAGGCTTTTGCGATATAAATATATTCTTCGATATCTTTTTTCTTAATGTCTTTAGTAGCCAATGCAAAGTTAGCTTGAGCAGCAGAAGTATTATCGTTATCTAAATCTATTTGACCTAAACCAATATAATTCAATTTAGCACCTTCTGAAGCTGCTAAACCTTTTTGGAAATATATTTTAGCTGAATCTTCTATGTTTTGTTTGAGATAAATATTTCCTAGAAGAAAAGTGGCTTTTCCGTTTCCAGGTTTTGCCTGAATAATTGATTTAAGAATGGTTTTTGCTTTTTCGTATTGTTCAGCATCAATAGACTTCTTTGCCGACTCAATATCTTGAGCATTAGTTACTGATATAGTTGCTAATACTAAAAAGCTAAAAATTTTAAATGTATTCATCGTTTTTAAATTAATTTTATTTTTTATCATTACTGATTTGTTTCCGAATATTAAGTTTTCTCGAAGGAAA
Organism: Flavobacterium myungsuense; assembly: GCF_042677265.1. Taxonomy (NCBI): domain Bacteria; kingdom Pseudomonadati; phylum Bacteroidota; class Flavobacteriia; order Flavobacteriales; family Flavobacteriaceae; genus Flavobacterium; species Flavobacterium myungsuense. Next base: position 13,846 of record NZ_JBHTIZ010000020.1, read on the forward strand.
GGTTACAGGAACCAATCCTGACTTCAAAACGATTCTTTGTCCAATATCTCCAGCTATAAATGAGGCAAACCCCATTCCTAAGCCTGAATATCCTTGACAATTTATAATATACAAATCACGTGCCAAAGGATATTTGCCTTCCGCAATGTTATTTTGAGTTGGGCTGAAGTAATTTGCATTATTGATGTCTTTTACTTCTAAAACATTTATTTTGTCTATATAATCCTGCATTTTTGGCATTGGTTCAAAAATACAATTTACACCAACAACACCAATCATTCCGTTGTTTTGCGAAACGTATTTAATTACTTCATCATTTGTTTTAAATGAAAAAACACCATTCTCAGGCAAGCTTTTTATACCGGCTTTTTCACAAATATATCTTGCAGTACTTGAATTTGGGTTGTCAAAAACCAGCCCTTTTATTGTGAATTGTTTTTTATTTTGAACAAAATCAATTACCTCTTGTAACGCTATTAAAGTATCTTTATTGTTTTTGTTGGCTATTAATGCAATTGCATCTTTTGCAAAAAGTGTTGTTTTAGGAATTAACTTTTTATTTTCAAAAAAAGTTGTTTCCTCTTTTGTTAAAACTCTTGAAAGTATTGCAATTCGAGAAGTATTATTTAACAACGATTGAATTACTTCTTTTTCAGACTTAGCAGCAATATTAATTTTTGCTTTGTATAGGCTTTCAAAAATTTGAACTTGATCTTCAATAATAGGTTTCAAGGTTTCATCAACTTCAATTGTTGTATTGCCCGTTAGTATTGTTTCGTTTGTATTTTTAGTTTCTGATTTTTGATTACAGGAAACAAAAAATAAGATAAAAAAAACTCCAATAATTTTAAAATATATCTTCACTTTATTCTTCATTAGAATTAAAAAAACGCATAAATCGAAAAAAAGAGTATATAATTAAAACGATTCCAAAAACTACTCTGTAGCTAGGTTTCATGTTTATTGGAAATTCTTTCCAAAAAATGATTATTAACCCAAGTCCCAGATATAGTAAGAAAAAAAGTATTCCTATAACGAGAAGAAACCGCTCTTTTAGCGATTTCTCCTTGAAATTAATTATTGTTTTCTCAAACATTATTCAGCTGATTGTATATTGATTGGCAAAGAATAAAGTACTCTTACTTTTTTTCCGTTTTGCTCACCAGGAGTCCACTTTGGACACGATTTTAGTACACGAACAGCTTCTTTACCAGTACCGTAGCCAATATCTCTAATTACTTTAATATCCGTTAGAGAACCATCTTTTTCTACAACAAAAGAAACGAAAACTTTTCCTTTTAGTCCTTCTTCTTCAGGAGTTTGATAATTCTTACCAACGAATTTATAGAATTTTTCCATTCCTCCTGGGAAATCAGGTTTTACTTCTATACCAGCTGTGTTATATACTGAATTATCTTCTTCTACAACATCTTTTGGTCCGTTACCCACAGGCTCAACAGTTAATTCAGCATCTGGATCTCCTTTAATAGTTTCTGCACCAATTTTCTTGTCTTTAATTTCTTCGATTTTTGGTGGGTCTTCAGTAACTTCATCCGCTTTAGCAACCACAGGTTTCACAAATTTTACTTGATCTACTTTAGGAGGCGGAGGTGGAGGTGGAGGTAAATTCTCGATAGGTTTTTCTTCTTTGGGAGGTAATTTAACTGTCGTGATTTTTATATCTCTATTTTCATCAGCATCAGAAGAATCTGGCAACAATTTAGCTATTAATGGAGCGCCTATTGATAAAGCGAAAATTAATGTCCCAATGATAAGTGCCCTTACAGAAGTCTTAGAATTCGTTTTTCTCAATTCGTAAGCACCATAAGCTTTATTTCGTCCTTCAAAAACAATTTCTAACCACTGTCTTTTAAATAAGTCTAATTTCATATACTTCTAGTTATTAGGTTATTGAGGTAAAGGATTGCTTTTTTTTCCGTCTAACAATGCTGCTTCTTCAGGGGTAAACTCAGGAACAATTGCATAGGTTTCAACACCAGCAATTACCATTTCGTCAAGTATATCTACAAGATTCCGATAATTCGATTTCTTAGTAGGCTTAATGATTACGATAATTCCGTCTTTTGGTTTCCCTTTAGCAGCAGAATACTCTAACACTAATTTCTTTCTTTTTAGCAACTCTTCACGAATTCCGCCTTTTCCATAAGCAAAATCTTTTGGAGCTCCTCCAGCAACTGGAGTTGCAAGTAAACCAACGTAACGAATTATTTTATTATTATCACCTAACATAATCGTCATAGTTCTATTCTCATCAACTTTTACGGGAGGTGTCTTTTCTTCTGGGTCTTTATCTGGCAACCCCAAACTCATAGATTGTGGTTTAGACAACGTAGTGGTAAGCATAAAGAATGTAATTAATAAGAAAGCCAAATCTACCATAGCAGTTAAATCTACTTTAGAGTTTTGTTTTTTACTTCTTACTTTACCACCTTTTCCGCCACCATCGTCGCCAGTATTTAATTCAGCCATTTTAGTGTATGTTTTTAATTATTTTTCTTTTCCTCTTAAGCCTGTTACGAGGCTAAAGCTGTTGACTTTTTGAGCTTGTAAAATATCCATTACTTTTCTAATAGCAGGATATTCTTCCTTTGCATCACCCTTTATAGCTATTTGCAATTCTTTGTCATTTAACTCAATATTAGCAATACGTGCATTCTGTACCCAGTCTGACAATTGATTGTCTAATGAATCTTTAGGTATTCCCGGTTGATTTGCTTTAGATCTATCGGCACTCTTCATGTCTAAAATTTGTTTTAAACTTTGAAGAGGAACACCAAAACTTTCCATTAATGCAAACTTATCCATATCTGTATCTGAGAAGTCAACTTTGTACTTTTGAGCCATCAACTCCAAAGTTCTTTTGCGAACTTCCCTTCCTTTTAAGTCAAAAAACACTTTACCTTTCCCTACTGTTAGAGTTGCTAAATCGGTTTCAGGCAACTTTGTTTGAACTGTAGATGCCGGAGTATCAACAGGTAAAACTTCAGGTACTTTAGCTGTAGCAGTCAAAATAAAGAATGTAAGCAATAGAAACGCTACGTCACACATGGCCGTCATATCGGTACCAGTTGACTTTTTTTTCATTTTTATTTTAGCCATTTTATATATTATTTAATGTATTATACATCAAAAAATTATTGTTTTAAACTTCCTCTAAATCTTCTGTATGTATTTACAATAGTAGTTCCAGCTTCATCAATAGAATACGTTAAATCATCGATTTTTGAAGTAAAGAAATTGTAAGCAATAATAGCCAATACAGAAGTTGAAATACCAGTTGCAGTATTAATAAGTGCTTCTGAAATACCGGTTGCAAGTGCAGCTTGATCTGGAGTTCCTGCGCTAGCTAAAGCTCCAAACGCTTTAATCATACCTGAAACCGTTCCTAATAATCCACCAAGTGTCCCTAAAGAAACCAAAGTAGAAATAATAGTCATGTTTTTTTCTAACATTGGCATTTCAAGAGATGTAGCTTCTTCAATTTCTTTATGAATCGTTTCTGACGCTTCTTCGCTATTGAATCCTTCTTTTTTTACATCTTGATATTTTACCAAAGCCGAGCGAATTGCATTTGCAACTGACCCTTGTTGTTTGTCGCAAATTCCAATGGCTTCATCTATTTTACCTTCTTTAATATCGCCTTGTACTTTTTTCATAAAAGCATCTAGGTTTCCTTTACCTGCTGCTTTAGCTATAACAGTAAATCTTTCAATAGAAAACACAACAACCATCAATAGCATTCCTAATAAAATTGGAACAATAAATCCTCCTTTATATACCATACCTAGCGTATTTAAAGGATGTCCTTTTTCTGGATCTCCACCTTCAAAATTTGCCTCAGCTCCCATAAGAAATTTCCATACAAAAAACCCTACAACAACACAAGCTACAATAATAATAGTAGAGATCATTCCTCCACTGTTTGAACTGCTTTCTTTTTTAACGTTTGCCATTTTTTTTTAATTTTAATAGATTTAAATAATTTTATAGATTTTAATTGAAATGATGCTTCATCAAGGACAAATTTAATTTTTTAGTTTAAATAAAAAAACTTTTTTCAATTATTAAATTGCATATAACAACAAAAACGTTTTCGTGACTGTTTTATTGCGTGAAATAGCATAAATTTTCTTTGTTTAAAAACAAATCATAACCAAGCATTTAGACTACTTTTATGTTTGTTTTTGTGTGTAAATAGGATAGTTAATTCCTGAAAAGATATTTTTTAAAATTTTTAGTATCTTGCGTAGATTTTAATTTTTAATTCTTTAAAGGATGTCCAAAAAAGACAGTTTCATTCAGAAAATAAATGATGGGTATGCTTCAAAAGGAGAAAGCATCATTTTAGGAGGCGCAATGTTAGACGGAGAAGCAGTTAGTAATGTTCATGTTAAGATTCCTCTTAAAACCCTCAATCGCCACGGGTTAATTGCCGGCGCAACGGGAACTGGAAAAACAAAAACCATTCAGGTTTTATCAGAACAAATCTCATCGTTTGGTATTCCTGTTCTTATGATGGATATAAAAGGGGACTTTAGTGGAATTGCAAAAGAAGGCGAGGAAAAATCATTCATTACTGAAAGACATCAAAAAATAAATATTCCATATATTACCTCGAGTTTTCCTGTAGAATTATTAACTTTATCAGAACAAAATGGTGTTCGCCTTCGTGCAACTGTTTCTGAATTTGGACCTGTTTTATTTTCTAGAATTCTCGATTTAAATGATACACAAGCTGGAGTAGTTTCGGTAATTTTTAAATATTGTGATGATAACAAAATGCCTCTTTTAGATTTAAAAGACATTAAAAAAATCATTAATTACATTACCGAAGAAGGAAAAGAAGAAATTGAAGAGAGTTACGGGAAGATTTCTACCTCAACAACAGGCACTATTCTAAGAAAAATTATTGAATTAGAGCAACAAGGAGCTGACTCATTCTTTGGCGAAACTTCATTTGATATTAATGACTTACTTCGCTTTGACGAAAACGGAAAAGGGTTTGTAAATATTATTCGCTTGACGGACATTCAAGATAAACCTAAATTGTTTTCTACATTTATGTTGAGTTTATTAGCTGAAATTTATCAGCAAATGCCTGAAAAAGGAGATGCTAACCAGCCAGAATTGGTATTGTTTATTGACGAAGCGCATTTAATTTTTAATGAAGCTAGTAAAACGCTATTAGACCAAATTGAGACTATTGTCAAGCTCATTCGTTCTAAAGGAATTGGCGTTTTCTTTATTACTCAAAACCCAATGGACGTTCCTAGTGGTGTTTTAGCACAATTAGGATTAAAAATTCAACATGCATTGAGGGCTTTTACAGCCAATGATAGAAAGGCAATTAAAATGACAGCCGATAATTACCCAACTTCTGAATTTTATAAAACGGATGAACTTATCACGTCATTAGGAATTGGAGAAGCTTTAGTTACTGCTTTAAATGAAAAAGGAATCCCAACACCGCTGGCAGCAACGATGATGCGGGCACCACAAAGCAGAATGGATGTTTTAACTGATGCTGAAATTGATGAAATTAATTCGAAATCAAAATTAGTTCGAAAATACAATGAAGCAATCGATCGAGAAAGTGCTTATGAAATGCTAACTAAAAAAATCACTTCAACTCAAGAACAAGTTACAGAAACACAAGAGGAAAAAGAAAGCAAATCAGAACCTAATACTGCAGAAATAGTGACTAAATCGGTTTTGAAAGTAGTAACTAGTGCTACTTTTATTCGTGGAGCTTTTGGAATTTTGATGAAGATACTTAAAAAATGAAAAAATATTTTATTCAAAAAACACCATTTATAGTTCCTACGTCTGACGGGAAACTTATAGAAGAACACCACGGAATTCCAACCACAGGAAACTCCGAAATTTCTATTGCTCACATGATTGCTCCACCACATTGGAGCGAACCTTTTCAAACGCCTGAATTTGATGAGTATACCTATATCATTTCAGGCAAAAAGCAATTTATTATTGAGGGAGAAATTGTTATATTAGAAACTGGACAATCTATAAAAATAGAAAGAAATACTCGAGTACAATACTCAAATCCATTTGCAGAACCTTGCGAATATATAGCCATTTGCAAACCCGCTTTTGATTTTATGAAAGTAAATAGAGAAGATTAATTTTAAATTTTAAAAAAAACCAACCAATTTAAATATCTTTATAAAGTTAAAACCATTTTTTATGAAAACCAATGCCAATTCTATCATTATTGCGGTTGCAATAGTACTTTCAGCTTATTTATTCTCAAATGCTTTTCAAAACAGGAATCAAAGTAACGACACCATTAGTGTTACAGGATTAGGAAAAAAAGATTTCACCTCTGATTTAATTGTTTGGAGTGGTTCTTTTTCTAAAAAAAGTTTCACTTTAAAAGAAGCCTATGCCTCCTTAGATGCCGATAGAGCTAAAATAAAAAGTTATTTATCTTCAAAAGGAATTGCTGACTCAGAAATTGTTTTTTCGGCAGTCAGTTTTAATAAAGATTTCGAAACTACATACAATGAAAATGGCACTTTAAAACAACAAATTTTTACCGGTTTTACGTTGACTCAAAATGTTACAATACAATCTAAAGAAGTCAATAAAATAGAAGATATTTCAAGACAATCCAGTGAACTTATTAACTCAGGTATTGAATTTTACTCCAATGCTCCTGAATATTATTATACTAAACTAGCTGAATTAAAAATACAAATGATTGCAGAAGCCACAAAAGATGCCAATATTAGAGCTAAAAGTATTGCCGAAAATGCAGGAGCTGGTTTAGGAAACTTAAAAAAATCGGATATGGGGGTTTTTCAAATTACGGGACAAAACTCTTCTGAAGATTTTTCGTATGGAGGTTCGTTTAATACTTTCTCTAAAAACAAAACAGCTAATATTACTGTAAAGCTAGTCTATCAAGTAAATTAAATTTCTTATTTATAAAAAAATCTCGTTATTACTAACGAGATTTAAAACCCTCACCCCAACCCTCTCCAAAGGAGAGGGAGGAGAAAATATAAACTTTAGATAATTAACATAGCATCACCATAAGAATAAAACTTATACTGTTCTTTTATGGCTTCTTCATACGCTTTTTTCATTAAATCATGACCGCAAAAAGCTGAAATCATCATCATTAATGTAGATTTTGGCGTATGAAAATTGGTAATCATACAAGTAGCAATGCTAAAATCGTGGGGAGGAAATATAAATTTATTTGTCCAACCTTCAAAAGGATTTAATGTTCTAGCAGACGAAACCGAGCTTTCTATGGCGCGCATTGAAGTAGTTCCTACTGCACAAATTCGCTTCTTTTTTTCTTTTGCTTGATTAACTATGTCACAAGCCTGTTGTGAAATTTTTAATTCTTCAGAATCCATTTTGTGTTTTGATAAATCTTCTACTTCAACCGGATTGAAAGTTCCAAGACCAACATGCAAAGTAACTTCGGCTAATTTTACACCTTTTATCTCTAATCTTTTCAATAAATGTTTAGAGAAGTGCAAGCCTGCTGTAGGAGCCGCAACAGCACCTTCTTCTTTAGCATAAATGGTTTGGTAACGCTCTGCATCTTCAGGAGTTACTTCACGATTGATGTATTTAGGAATTGGCGTTTCTCCCAGTTCAGTTAATTTATTTCTAAATTCATCATAAGAGCCATCGTAAAGAAAACGTAAAGTTCTACCACGAGAGGTTGTATTATCAATTACTTCGGCAACTAATGAATCATCATCACCAAAATACAATTTGTTTCCGATTCTAATTTTACGAGCTGGATCTACTAAAACATCCCAAAGGCGTTGCTCTGAATTTAATTCTCTCAATAAAAAAACTTCTATTCTAGCGCCAGTTTTTTCTTTATTTCCGTATAAACGAGCTGGAAAAACTTTAGTATTATTTAAAATTAATACATCTCCATCTCCAAAATAATCAATAACGTCTTTAAATGTTTTATGCTCAATAGTTTTTTTCTCTCTGTTAACCACCATTAAACGTGATTCGTCTCTGTTCTCAGCAGGATATTCTGCTAAAAGTTCTTTTGGTAAATTGAATTGAAAATGTGATAATTTCATTTGAAAATATTAGAAGTTAGGGGTTAGAAGTTAGAAATTTTAGTTTCTTACTTTTTAACGTGTGCAAATATACGATTGTGAGATAGGCGTTGTCAAGTGTTTCGAGGTTTATTTTTCTTTTTACTGCAAATCCCGTTGTTTTGGGAGCCAAGTCACGAAGTTTTTATGTCTCCAAAATTTGACCAGATGCATCGCCGAACGGAGCGCAGCTAAACCCTAAGCCATTTAAATCTTCCCAGAAATCAGGGTAGGATTTCGAAACCACTTCTGCATTTTCTATATTTATGGGTACTTTTAAAGCTAATGGTGCGAATGCCATTGCCATTCTATGGTCGTTATAGGTAGCAATCGTAACATTAGGATTAATTTGGTTTGAAGCTACAAGCATTAAACTTTCATTAGTTACCGAAATGTTTGCGCCAAGCTTTGTAAGCTCAATTCGCAATGCCTCTAACCTGTCGGTTTCTTTAATTTTTAATGTGTGAAGCCCTGTTAAATGACAACCTATTCCAAGACCTAGACAAGTAACTACGATTGTTTGGGCTATATCTGGAGTATGATTTAAATCGAAGTTTAAAGTCTCGTGTTTAAAGTTAGGCAACTTGACCAAGGTCATTTTATTTTCTTCAAAACGGGTCTCCACTCCCATTTTAGCATAAATTTCAACTAAAGCCGAATCGCCTTGTAAACTCGATTTTTTATAACTTGATAAAGTTACGGAAGCCTCTTGTGACAAAGCCACTATGCTAAAAAAATAGGATGCCGAACTCCAATCCGATTCAACTGTTATAGTTTGTGGTTTTAAAGATGTTGTTAATGGCTTAACAGTTATTGTATTCCCTTCAAAATGGGTCTCTACTCCTATTTCATGCAACAAAGCTAATGTCATATTGATGTAAGGAATAGAGGTAATTTCGCCTACTAGGTTCAATTCAATTCCATTTTTTAATTTTGGAGCTACTAATAGCAAAGCCGAAATGTATTGACTGCTTACATTAGCAGGAATGCTTACTTTATTAGCAGTTATATTTTGTCCTTTTATTCGAATGGGCGGATAACCCTCTTGATTTTCATAAGAAATTTGTGCTCCTAACTGTTGTAAGGCTTCGACCAAAACTTTTATAGGGCGCTCGGTCATGCGTTGCGAACCTGTTAAAATAACTTCACTCCCTTCATTTACAGCAAAATAAGCCGTTAGAAAACGCATGGCTGTTCCTGCATGATGAATGTCTACTAGAGATTCATTGCCTTTTAGGGCTTTTTGCATTACTTCGCTATCATCTGAATTTGAAGTATTGGCTAAAGTTATATCTGGAAACAGTGCTTGTAACAACAATAATCTATTCGTCTCAGACTTAGAACCTGTTATTGCAATAGCTGCTTGAAAATCGGATTGAGAGGTTTGTAACTGTAAATTCATTTTTATTTTTTAACAAAGAAGTGCAAATATAGTTAGAGAAAATGAAATTTTTAAACCTAAAGGAATTAAGTTTCATTTCGATTTTGTCATTTTTGTTTCTTATTATTCTTGTAACTATTTTTATATCGCACTAATTTTAAATCCATTTTCTTGTCGAAAGGGGCTTGAAAATAATTCCTATTTAGTTTGCTAAGTATAAACTATGAAAACCACATGAGCACGTTATTCGACAAAATCTTTATTCTTATAGATTTTTTTTCAGGTTTTTTTGCAAATAATAGAGATTGCATTGCTTCATGACACGCAACTTCTCGAAATAAAAAAACCGCCTCAAATTTCGTTTTGAGACGGCTTCTTTCTATTTAATATTATTTTTTAGTAATTATTTGAAAAGTGAATTGATAATTAGTCTTCATCAGCAAGCATACTTTTCTGAATATAAATGTCTTTCTTTTCTTTGGTCTTTGAAGTTACTTTCACATTTTTAATGATAATCTTCTTAGCTATAATTCCTTCAGAAGTTTTTAGTCTTACCACATATGTTCCTGTACTTAAATCTCTTACCAAGACTTTTATAAGAGCACTTTGATTTTCATTTGAAACATCCCAAGTACTAATTGACTGACCCAATAAATTGTATAACATAACGGATTCAACAATTGTGTTAGGTGAACTGTTTTTTACACTTATCGTATTGTCATTATTGGTAAACATTATTGAGATAGTGTCTTCTAAATCAAAATTATTTACTGCCACTGCTAGCGTAGTTTCATTTTTATAAACCACAATAAAACGATCATTGAAGCTTCCGATTTCTGCAGTAAAAGTATATGGTGACAGTTTCAAGTTATGAACAACTTTTGTCATATTATCTTTCAAGAATATGTCTTGAGCATCCGCAAATAAACCTATTGAACGATCGATTGCGATGGTATATTCTCCAGCTGTTTTTGCTTTGAAGCCAAGAGGAACTGTATCATTTTCATCAAACGGCAATGCACGTCCTTGAATAGCATAGTTCGCCTGCTCTACAATAGAACTTAATTCTACTGCCCCAGTACCAAATACTTTTGCATCATAAACATCAACTCCCTGGGTTGCTCCAGTAACATAACTAATAGCAGTTTGAGAAAAAGCTCCTTTAGTACTTGTAACATTTAACCAAACTGTATTTCGTTCTTCGTTTTGAGACGTTCTGAAAAATTGATTCGCATTGTTAGCAATTCTTTGAGAATTTTTAAACTGAAGAACCGCTGAAGATTTATTAGCCTCAACTATAAAACCCTGACCTGTTTGAATTATACCATTAGGATCTGGTTTTGGTGTTGAAACATTTGCTTCCACATTAGAAATAAATGTTCCTCCAGCCCAAATACAATAGGAATTGTTTACCAAATCGCCATTAGTTTCTCTCCAAAAATAAAGTGCTCCAGTAATGAAATCACGATTATCATTGACAAATTCTGTCATACTAATTGGAGATGGATAAGGGTTTCCAACTAAATTAAAACCGTACGTTTTTGTTAAGTTAGGGTCTACATTTGTAACCTGATTATAAAACAAATTATAATTATAATCTCCATTATTAGGCACTCCAGTAAACTTTCCTGTCCAAATTGTTGGCGTGGTAGGATGCGTATTAGAAACTCGTATTAAAAATCCTTTGGCCGCACTAAACACACTGGTAGATGGTACGATTGGTTCATAAAAATTAGTAGAAGAAACATACTGATAAAATCGATTAGTCATTGTATTTGGAGAAAAAGACAACACATTTTGATTTGCTACTGGTGATGACCATAACGTATAATCCAAACGCATCAATAAAGAACTATTTCGATTCACAACAATAGCCCCAGAGTTAGAATTAGTTGTACCTCGCTGAAGTAAATTAGCATTGTTTGATAATGTAAAACTACTACCGTTGACTACAGTTATTGCATTATTTAAGTTAACATTATAACCTGATGGAATAATAACAATAGCATTGTTGTCTACAGTTAATGAACAAGCATTAATATTCGCTGCTATGCTGTAATTACCTGAGATAATCGCTGCACTTGAACTTGTTGGGGCACCATTACTCCATGAGGTTCCGTTCCAAGTGGTACTTCCTCCCGTAGATATGGTTATCGTATTCGAACTAACTGGTGAATTTGTCAAACAAGGAGTAGCGTTTGAAGTCATTGTAACTGTAACTGAATCACCATTGACTAATGTCGTCGTTGTAAATGTGGCACTGTCGGCTCCAATATTCGTTCCATTCAATTTCCATTGGTAAGAAGGAGAAGTACCTCCATTAGTTGGTGTAGCGGTAAATGTTACACTTGTTCCAGGACAAATTGTAGT
>NZ_JBHTIZ010000021.1:0-127978 GCF_042677265.1 Flavobacterium myungsuense
AGAGTAGCTACGTTTGGAAGGGATAAGCGCTGAAAGCATATAAGCGCGAAACCCACCACAAGATGAGATTTCTTTTAAGGGTCCTAGGAGATGACTAGGTTGATAGGCTATAGGTGTAAAGGCAGTAATGTCATAGCCGAGTAGTACTAATAACCCGTAAGCTTATGTACGCACCTCCTCCTTCCCCTGTAAAGGAGGGGGGATGGAACTTTCTAATACTTTTTATATTCTTTATCTCAGTATGTTAAGATATTACTATAATTATGAATTGTTAATTATCAATTGTTAATTATAGAATAATTGCCCAAAGCAATTATAACCTCTTAAGGTGGTTATTGCGGCGGGGCTCACCTCTTCCCATCCCGAACAGAGTAGTTAAGCCCGCCTGCGCAGATGGTACTGCAATTTGTGGGAGAGTATGTCGTCGCCTTTCTTTTGAAAAACCCTAGCTTGAAAAAGCTAGGGTTTTTTGTTTTATTCGAACGANCCTTTATTTTGGCATTGAAAGATTCCGCCGATGCATTAGTGCTTCTGTTATCAAAATAGTTCAATATGGTTTGATAATGATTAATTATCGTTCGAGATATCGTATTGAAAGACTTGAATCCAGATTGGTTTACTTTTTCGTGCCATTTGGCTAATTTTGCAAAGCCTATTATTTTATCGGTTGTCTTTTCAAAAATAGTACGCAGGTCTTGTGTTAGGTTGTATGCTTTTTGAATATCGGGATATAATTCAAATAATAAATTGGCTCGTTCTAATTGGTTTGGCGACCATTTTGATTTGTTTTTGTATAAGAAATAGCGACTTCTAGCTAGTAATTGTTTAAGAGTATCTCCATTTGTCAAGACTTCAGAATCGAACCTTTTCTTGTTTTTCTTGGCTTTTTCTATAACCTCATTTTCCTGGTCTATGGCTTGCCAGCGGTATTTGATTCTGATTTCTTGTAAAGCTTCTGTGGCTAGTTTTTGAACGTGAAAACGGTCGGTAACACGCGTTGCATTTTGGAAACATTTCTTGGCAATGAGTCCCATATTTCCAGCCATATCCAAGGTGATTTCTGTGACAAGGTTTCGTTGTTTAAGAGGTATTTTTTCAATGATTGCAATTACTGTTTCGGCTTTTGTCCCAGCAATCATAGCCACGATGGTTCCTTTTTTGCCTTTTCCAGCTTTATTGGTTAGAATAGTGTAGAGCTCGCCATTGGATAGTGAAGTTTCATCTATTGATAAACGTTTTCCAATGTTTTCGGGGAAAAGCAACCATTTCTTTGCGTGTTTTATCTGTTCCCAAGATTTAAAATCACTTAGGAACTCTTTGTATTGATATTGTAGATTCTTACCACTAACTCCATAAAAAGAAGCGATGGCATTACAATCATTTGGCTTGGAATCTATTGATCTCTTTTAAAAAAGACGCAAACTCCTGTGTTACCCGAGTTCCGTCTGCTACTAAATTCCAATCTCTAAAGACCACTTGCCCAGTGTCTTCATTGAGCCATCTTCTTCGTGTAATGTGCAGGTATACTTGGTGTCCGCGAATTGGGAAATCTTGAACGGTTATCTCTTCGAAGAATCCTTTGGAACTTAATTTGTGTTGACGATATTCTTTGGGAATGGAATTGACCTCCTTTAAATAAAGGTGAAGTATTGCTTCTGCTTTTTTATAGGTGGTTAATTCAAAGTATTCAACAATAATTTCAGGTAATAATAACTTCAGAAGCTCTCCAAAAGAATCTTGCATTTTTATATAATTTTGAAATGCAAAAATCGACTTTTTAATATTTCTCCACAACTTTTCGACTTGATCCCTAACGCCTCGGGTCTTTTGAAAAACCCTAGCTTGAAAAGCTAGGGTTTTTTGTTTATGGGCACGACGTGTTCGCCTGACGGCTCGGTTTTTTTGTTTTACAGGTATTTTAAATAAAATAAAGTAATCCTAAAAGAGAAAGCAATTCCGCCTGCGAACATGCTAGGTTTTTCTGTAAAATTGAACTCATCAATATAATGTTTTTATTTAGTACAGATAATTTTTTAAGTTCAACAATATAAATTTTAAAAAAGATGTATGACGTATAACTAAAAGATGTACGATATTTACTTTATAGATGTACTACAATTATGTAAAAGCGGTACGTCTTTTTATATATTTGTACTGACAAAAATATATTATTAAACTTAACAAACTATTTTTTATGTCTGTACAATTTAAAATGATTCCTAAACAAAACAATTTGGTAACACCGCCTGAAGTAAAATATTACCCATGTGCTATTAGTAAGGGAGAAATGAAATTGGATGATTTGGCTAAAATCATTTCTGGTCGTTCCTCTATGAGTAAAGCGGATTGTTATGGAGTAATTATGGCTTTAAGTGACGTAATAGGAGAGGCTTTATCTAATGGAAATATAGTTAAAATAGATAGTTTGGGTACTTTTCAACTTATTTTACAAGGTACTGCTGCCGAAACAGAAGAAGCATTAGGAAAGTCAAGTATAAAAGGAGCAAAAATAAGCTACAAACCTTCTAAGGAGTTGAAAGGCATAATAAAAGAAATTACTTATAAAAGAATGCGTTAAAATTTGATAAACAGGTTACAAAAAAAACAGGCTATAATAGTGACTAACCTATTTTATTCCAAAAATGAATCTTGGTGGCTTATTGGCTTTTCGATGTTATTGGCTAGTGGCATTATTATAGAACCGCAATTAATTTGTTCGTCTTTATTAAAAGGGCAACTTTCGGATATGTGGTTGTACTGGTGTGTAGCCATTGGTTCGGCTTTTAGTGTGTCTTTTTTTGCTCATTTGTGGAGAAAAGTTCCAGTTAAAACCGAAAATGAGTTCTTGTTTTTTAGATATTCAGGAACAGGAGCCAAGGTACTTCATAATTTTAGGAGTTTGTATTTAGGCTTGTTTGTCGTTCCATTTATTATAAGTTTTAGTCTTTTGGCTTTCAGTAAAATTTTCTGTTTTATTATTGGAATAGAAATCAATTTAGCAATAGTACTATTGACTATTCTTATAATAATTATGACTTTCTTCAATAGTTTGAGGCAACGTTTAAAATTAGATTTTGTTTTATTTATACTTTTTATAGTATTGTTTTTAATCATCATTTTTAGCTTATTGCTGAACACTGGAGGTTTATCCCATTTAACAACTACAGTACAATCTTCTAAAAACAATTTCAATATCATTCCATCTATAGGTTCTAAAACTTTTAATGCTTTTATTGTTTTTGTATTGGTGCAATGGTGGTCGGCTTCGATATTAGATTATCCGGATATGAATGGTCAAAAATTGATGGCAACCCAAACTAGTAAAGACTTATTGAAAAGCATTTTTCTTCCCTCATTATTTATAGTTCTATTTAGAGTAGTGTTGTTTACTTTACCTTTTATGGCTGTTTGTTATGGATATGCTAATGGCACGGTTGACAGCGAATTAGCTTTTACTTCCTTATTTGTAAAAGTATTACCTTCTTGGATGCTAATTTTAGTAGTTATAGTATTTATGATTCCTTTTCTTTCTATGGTTCAGAACACACAAAATTGGGGTGGTTCCTTATTAATTGAGAATTTTTATAAGCATACTATCAATCCAAATTTGAGTGATGCTAAAGCAAAAAAATTAGGAATAATAGCTATGATAGGCATTCTTATAGTTTCTGGAGGTATTGCTATCTATGCCGATTCGTTAGTTGGAATTACAAAATATATTTTTGCTATAACTGCAGGAGTAGGGCCAGTGTTTATGTTGCGCTGGTACTGGTGGCGCATCAATGCTTGGTCGCAGTTATCGGCAATGGTAGCCGCTTTAATTTATCCACTGGTTTTGGATTGGTTTTATGATAACAATAAATCCTTTCATCAATTACTTGTTAGTTTAGAACACGATTTTAACATCGAATATTATCCCATTAAAATCATTATTTTAACGATTATTGTTTGCACTACTTGGTTGGTAGTTACTTTTTGTACGGCACCTACCGAAACTAAAGTTTTACAAACCTTTGCCTCAACCATAAAACCGGGTGGCTTTTGGAAACCATTTAACAATAGTGGAAAAACTTTTTCTAAACTAAGGCTTTTAGCTTGGTTAATTCAAACCGGAAATGGTTTTCTCTTGTATTTTATCTTTTGGAATTTCTTAATAGGAAGTTATGTACTATTTATTGGATTATTGCTCTTGTTTATTTTGGTTTTCTTTGTTTCCTATAATCTTATTCAGAAAGCCAATACCAATTATGACTTGGAGTTGGAAAAAAATTAACCCAACATTTTCATGACCCAATGAACACCTTTAGCTTCACAAAAACTTTTTAAATTACGCGTAATAATATTCTTATTTTCTCCCGAAGCAAAAAGTGAGGCAACAGCAAATTCAATAGCTGTTTTTTCGTTGCTTTCATTTTGAAACAAAATGTTATGAATTCTAAATGGGTTATAAACCTTTTTGCTATTGAAGTAAAGCGATTTGCAAATCCAATACAATTGAAGCACATATAAAGCAATGCTGTGGAACTCTTTCTTTTGTTGCCTGATTATTTCATCAATGTGATTGTTTAATTCCTCATGATGGAACAATTCTTCTTTGAAGCCAAAAATAATTAGCGCCTTCAGTGACCTAGAAAGCAACCATGCTTTTTCATTAAACCCCAAACCAGTGGATAGAACTATTAATTCTGCTACATGAAATTGCCATGTATAGCGAAGGATTCCATTATAACCGTCTATCAGTATTTGGCATTCCATCCACCTTGAAAGTTCTTGAAAATGACACTTGCTTTTATTTAATTGGGTTGTTAGTGCTATAAACTCTTTACTATAATCGGAGGCTTTCTGTTCTTTATGAGCCGATTGACTGATTAAAAAACAATATACATATAATTTTCTATAATCGTTAGTAATGTTAGGTAAATAATAATTCACTAAAGCATCCGAAAAGTAATTATTTTCGTTGTCTTCATCAACATAACATTCATAGAAAAAAAGATGACCAATACTACTATCTGCAAGTAATTGTAGTAGTTCTTTTTGCTTTTTATTTTTGCGTACATAAGCACCTATTTGTTCGGCTGCGGTAAACAGAATAGCTTCGTTTTTATTTTCTTTTGCTTTCTCTAATACAATTTGCAATGCCTTAAAATCTTCATTGGCTAATGCTAATTGCAATACAGCTAAAGAAAAACCATCAGAAGCTTCGGTAAGAAAATAGTTGGGGTCAAAAGGAATATTAGTCTGACTATTACAATAATCTTCCCAATCAGTATAATTCAAATAACGCGCAATTACATTCAAAGTATCCTTATAAGGAGTTCTAAAAGGTTTTACAACGCCATACATCCTCGCAATAGTATGCGGTGAAATAAATAACTTTTCTAAAGCCAATATTTGCGAACACTTTTCAGCATTGGCAATGTTTTTTATCTTAAATCCTAATTGGATTTCAAATTGCTTGCAAAGGGCAATGAGATAAGGATCCAGCTGGTTCATGTTTATGTTTATGGTTGCACAAATATAAGAGGAATCCTTTTTGAAAGTGAAGTTGCAATAAGTTGCAATTTATTTTGGTTTTGGAATGGAGTAATATTGTCAACAAGAAACAAATTAATAATTTGGTAAAAAAGTAGGATTGATATTCAAGCTTACTACCAAAAATGGAATGAGTAAAACAAAAAAGTGGAGTCCAGAACCCACTAAAAAAAAACGGAAAATATAAAATTTAAAACATGGGTAGCACAGCTAGAATAAAATTCAAACAAACGTATTCATCAAGCAAGGTAGGTATTATTGTAAAAGCAGGTGAAATTATCGAAATTCCGATACAAGGTTCAAAACCAATTGAACGTGATGTTCTTGAATATTTCAAAAATAAAATGGGTCTAAAATATACATCCGATTTAGGTTTAAATACTAGTGTACAAAGTTGGGAAGTCGTTTAATCAGAAGTTATATTTTAAAAGTCATTTAAAAGATGAACAATAAATGGTTTAAAAAAAATGAAATTTTGTATAAAATAAAAAGAAATATGATTTTAAAGATTAGAACCAAAGACAGTCTTGAAGATTTATTACGCCATAGAAATTCTCCATCTTGGGTGATTTCAGAATCAAGAGTAAACCAAATAGAAGAAGTTGAGATTTATCAATTTGATGGAAAAAAAGTTATTAAAGGAACTTTTGATATTGACAATTCTTCGAGAACAGAATCAGGTAGATTAATTGTTGCATTTAAAAATGCTCAGATTGAAGATTGTGACCATAAATGGATAGGACAAAACCCTATTAAATATGATAATAGTAAGTATATTAATACAGAAAATAAGATGGATAGTTTATTAGGGAAAATAGGATTTTATGCAGGAAGGGTAAATGAAGATGATAATATTGAAGAATGTTGTAATGCTGGTGACCAACCCGATTTTATAATTTTAGGCGGTTTCCAAAATAAAGATAATAAAAAAGAATTTGTTGGAAGAGTTATTACTAATTGGTGCGATAAATATCCTACAGATAGTTTAATTTATAATGGTAAAACCACCATAGATTCAGGTGGTTTTGCAGAAGATGAAGAAGGAAATGATTTATGGATTAGTATTTCTAATGAGTTTCCAAACTTATTAAATGAAATTAATTCACTCTATGATTTTTTAGAGATTGATGAGGATGATGAGCATTATAATTTAAGCTCTGAAATACCTGAGGAAATTAGATTATTCAATATCTATGAAGGATATTATATGGATATTCAAGAAGTTGAAAAAGGAAATGGTGAAAAATTAGGAATTGAGTTTTGGTTGTAAAATATGGAAAGCTATAATAAACAAATTCTTTCTAATTTTAATGAGTGGAAAGAACATGGAAGATGTAATCAAGCAATTAATTTAAACCAAGTAATTGGTGAGGAATATTTCTGTGAATCTAACCCTCATTTTTTTACAGGCGATTTGAATGCTGATTTAGTTTTGGTTCATTTAAATCCAAAAAGAAATAAAAACATTACCACTAAAAAGTTTGATATTGAGAAACCAAAGTTCGAGACATTTCAAGAATATTTTGATTATTTTAGATATTTTGGTAAAAATAATTATGGAGAACAATCAGCTAGAACTCATAAATCACCTTTTGATAAAAAACAGATTAGATTTATAAAACCACTAAATATTTTACCATTTACAGGAACGGATACGTACAAAGATCTAGAGATTGTTATAGATAATAAACTTCAAATTGAATTAATCCCTTTTGGTTCTGAAAACTTTAATTATAACAAAGTTGGGATAAACAATATTGAACCATTTATTGAAAATATTTTATCACTAATAACTGCAAAAAACAGAAAACTAGTTGTATTCTGTGGTCGTGTTTTCGATACTATTCTTAATAATTATATTGTAAATAAAAAGATTCATGAATTTAAACTTCAAAAAATAGATGGTACTTTAACAGAAGATAATTACCATTTTATAGAAGTGAAAATTCAATATAATGAGAAAAGTATAAAAGCAATAATTGCTCCTCAATATGCTATGCAAGGAATGCCTATTGAACAATATGGTATTAAATTAAATCAATTACTGAATAATAAAACGAGTAGTTGATAGAAATGTGGTTTCTTTAAATAAAAAAACAATTATCAATTTAACACTATTTTAAACTTCATGGGAACACTTGCAGCAATAGGAACATGTATCATAGCTCTAATCGGATTTATAATTGGCTGGAAATTCTCAGATTTTTTTATTCCACCACGAGATTATTGGACTAAAAGCGGTTCTGCAATGTGGGCAACAAAACTAGGTATTGCTGTAACAGGTTCTTGTGTTGCTGTATGGGGTGTCGCGGCTTTAATAACGACTGTTTTTGGTTAAAGGTTTTTTTAACTAAAACAAATTCTTGTACAAACTAATCTTTGGTGATGGGCTATAGTTACTCTTATTTATTATGTGAACCAAGTTAGAAGTGAACACCTCGTCTTACATTAAAAAACTTGAATGAAATTTTATCAAAAAGTTTATTGTGATGAAGACTTTAGGTTTCTTCGTTTCTTATAAACTTATTCAGAAAGCCAATACTAATTATGATGTGGAGTTAGAAAAAGTAAATTAGGAGAACATCAAATTCAATATCCACTTCATTTTAGTATTTGCACAGTAGTGCATTAGGTTATCTTCGATTAGTTTTTTAATGGTTTCATCAGAATAAAGACATGCGGTAGCAGATTCAATGGCAATTCGTTCCTTTGAATTTCCTTGCAAATAATCTATGGATAAATGAAAAGGCTGGTAGGTAATTGTATTTTCACTATTGCTATACAACCAATACAATTGAATGATATACAATGCTGACGAATTTTTAGATTTACTTTTTTTCATCATAGTAGTATTTACTATTTCGTTAAACGCTATGTGATTTAAAAGATCTTTTTTTAAACCAAAATGCAATAGCACTCTGATAGAACGCGCCAATAACCATTCGTTTTTTTCTATTGAAAGAGCATAATTCGAAATAGTAGTCAAATAATTCTGAACCTTAGACTGCAACTTATTTTCAATGCCATCGATAAGAATATTACATTCAAAATAACGGGAAAGAAGATGATAATGTTGTTTTTCAATATGAATGTTTTTTGCTACTCTTTTATATTCTTCTATTAAATCTTTTTGAATAGTTCCCGAGTAACTGTATTGTGCTAACAAATAACTATAAACAAAAAAGATATCTTGCTTATTGGTTACTTTAGGCAGGTAATGGATAAACAATGCTTTTGAGAAATAGTCGTTTTCATTTTCTTCATCAACAAAACATTCATAAAACAAGCTTTGCCCAGCTTTTGAGTTTGCTAAAACTTTTAATAATTCTTCATCATACTGATTTATCTTAACATATTTTCCGATTAAATTGGCAGTTGAAAAATGTACAGCATTGTTTTCAAAATAGGTATATTTTTCTAACATGATCTGAACTGCATCATAGCGTTTTAAATTCAAAGCCATTTCTAAAACACTTTGCGAAAAGCCATTGGCTTCTTCGGTCAAAAAGTGATTAGCACTAAAGTGATGTTTAGATTGATCTTCAATATAATTCTCCCAATTATCATATTCCAAAAACTTAGCAAGATGATCTAGAGTAGATTTGTAGGGTTTTGAAGCAGAAGTAGTTAGCCCATACATTCTTGCAACTGTTGAAGCAGATATAGGAAATTTCTTTTGTTTAAATATATCCGACAACCATAGTGCATCCGGAAAGCCTATGATTTTTCTGTTGACCGCTATTTCAATTTGTTTGCAAATTTTTTGAATATATTTCTCGGTTCCATTCATATATGTAAATTATGATTTTTTAGCGGTCATATCTGTTATCACCTTTGTATTTAGTGGTGTTTGTTTTCAACAAACTTATTGTTGATGGTGATTTCATAAAGGGTAAAAATACTAATTTCTTTATATCCAAAATAGCACTAACGAACTTGAAGTAACTTGAAGTAATTTTGAATAGTGGTAAAGTATATTTTTGTGGGGAATAAAATAAAAAATATGTCTGAAACACATTTACTGGTTAAATCTCATAACCTGGAATTAAAACAAAATTTAGCTGCTGCTATCGCTGATAGATTTAGAACAGACAGTCCTGTTGACGACCATTTTAAAAATGCGGATTTAAAAATGGCTCCCTGGATAAGTGAACGATCTAATGATCGTAAATTTGTTAAATATGTTGGACAGCCCTATTGGACTAAAGCGGCTATAGAACATTACAAACAACATAGAACAAAAGGTTTAAGACACGAACATGCTGTGCCTAGAAAACTAATCATAAAACTACTAGAAGAAAGCGATAAAAGTAAAGAAGCAATTTTTTCTATTCTTGATAATTTAGTGCATGCGGTTATTGTTACCAAAGAGGAAGCGACCTTGTTAGATAAAAAATGGAAATCTACAATGCCAGTAGGTATTGAAATCACAAATGACATTAACATGGTTTTTTCTAGATATATAGCAATGAATATTAAAGTTTATTATTTGGAAAAGCAGAATCCTAAAGATATCAAAGAACTAAAATCATTAAAACCAATAATTTAAAATATTAAAAAATGAAAAAAATATTTTTATTAATAGTTGCTCTTTACGTCTCTAATGCTTTTTCTCAAACTAGTAAAGAAATAATCCAAGAAATTAAAAATGATGCTGTACTTCAGGACATAAATTATAATTTAAACAATTACATTAAGATAAATGAAATTGCGAAAGTGGATAATTTTAATGAAGAAATAGCCTTTTTGAACAATTATAATCTATCAGATTTTCAGCCTATTAACTTTTTTATTGTAGGTAAGGTAAATGATCTTTTTTCTACCCCATTGGTTTTCTTCCCAAACGGTTTTAAATCTAGCTATTTTAGAGAAGGATATGATAAAATATATTCTAGCGATTTAACCAAAAAGATAAAAAATGTATTTATTTTTAAAAATAAAGATAAAGAATATTATTTACTTGAATATAATGATTATATAACTTTTAAAAGTAAGAGTTATAACATCCATGACAACAAATACATAGATAAATTTATAGCAATTGAAAAAAATGAGTTGTTAGATTTAATCAAAAATATAAAAACCCTTGAAAAAGAAATAGTTGAATTTAAAAGTGATTTGGAAAAATCGAAATTCAAACTTCTTATACTACAAGAGGATACGGTTGATAACAATAATCGTTTAGATAGTTCAATAATGATACCCATCATTAGTAATACAAATTACGAATTGAAAAAACCATTTGATTTTACAAAATCAATTAGTATTAATGACTTTAATTTTAATGCACAGTACAAAGAAATTATAGATATTGATGGCAAGAATTTAAATATATCTAAAATTATATACTATAAAGACGAATATCATACTGATAAATTAAAGGCAAAAATTTCAATAAGTTTTAAAGATATAAAGTTATTAAAAATCAATTATAAAAAATCAATAGACACCTATTTTAAATTTGATGAGGGTGAATATCCAAACGACACTAGAAGTGATGCTTATTATTATTACTTATCTAATTATTTAATTTCTAAAAATAATAGTGATTTAAATAATATGACTTCAGACAGTTATTGGGATATTGTTTTTAAAAATGATGAAAAATTCAATAATACTTTGGATGAATCTTCTTTGAAAATTGATGATTTAGAAATTAACTCTGATTTTGATTTAAATAATTTATTTGTGTTTCCAAAATTACAATTTGAAAATAACACCGTTTATCTTAATGAATACACTGATAAAGAGACTAATGTTGGTGTTGCTGTTTTAAAGATGCGCGATCAATACACTGGTTTCTTCTCAAATGAAATTAAAAATTCACTCATTTTTAATTTAAAAAAGGCAGCAAAAATAGCACTTGATGAAAAAGCTAAAGAAGCCAAAACCATACAAGGAAATAAGAAGTTCATTAGTGATATGACCAAAAAATATGGGAAAAAATATGTTGATGATGCCATGAATGGAGATATCACAATGGGCATGCCCGAAGAATTATTGGGAATACCTCTTCGAAATTGGGTTATAAAATCTAGAGACGAGTTTCCTAATGGATATAATTTATACTGCAATTTTAGCTTTAATACCGCAAGAAAACTATTGATTACTGTAAAAAATAAAAAAGTTGCTAGAATATCAAATTGGTAAACTATTAAAAATAATTTATAAACATTAAAAATTATATCATGAAAACATCTTGGAAAATTGTATTAGGAATTGTAGGCTTTTTAATCCTGCTATCAGTAATTAACAACATCAAATCTTGTTCTGCTGAAAATGAAAAAGAAGGTAATATGACCTTTAAACCAGCATTATCAAGTAAAGAAATTAAATGTTCCAATCCATTAATAAATGGTGAATTAGGTAATTATTTGGAAATTAAAGATTATAAAGCAATTATTAATTTTATAGGAATTGAACAGAATTTTAGTGATAATAAATACATCCAAAAATGGGAAGTTAAGGTTTGTATCAAAAGGAATAATAAACCACTTCCTTTTGAAGTGAAAAATTTAAGTGGAAATAGTGGTATAAATGTACAATTGCTAAATTCAAATTCTTCTCCTATAAGTAATCTGGATGAAATTAATGGCTTTGGCATTTCAATTGATGAGCTCTTATCTTTAAAAACGGGTGAAAATAAATGGGTGACATTCAGTTTTGAATTTGGAGAATCTCAAAAAGAGGATATTATTAAGGATATAAATTTCTTTATCCTAAATTCAAAAATTGACTTTGTTGAAAAAAGTACATCCACAACTATCATTAATTCTGATGAAGAAAATATAGATGCAGATATAAAAGCTGCTGAAAAAGCAACAGAGATAATGGAAAGACAAGTAGAAATGATGGATAAAGTGAATAAAATGAGTAAGGAAAAATAAAATTTAATAATAAATTAAGAATCTTTATTATTTTAAGCCTAACGGACATAAGTAGTTGGGCTTTTATATTTTAGCTAAAACAAATTCTTATACATACTAATCTTTGGTGATGGACTATAGTTACTCTTATAATTAGTGTGACCCAAGATAGTAGTGAACACTACGTCTTACATAAAAACTTGAAAAAGTTTTAATTACTCGATGTCTTTAACAAACTCATCATATTCCAAATAAAACAACTCCAAAGCATTCATTTTCTCATAAAAAAAATTGAAAATGTCCTCCCAATAAGAACGATTGCTTACGGTGATACCTGTTTTTTCAACCCAAATGCGGCTGATGGTTTTACCGTTTTCGAGTGTGTAGTTTTTTTCGAAAACCAAATCGGGAATGAATTCGTCTTCTAGAATATTTTTTAAGGCTACAATTTTTTCAAAATAGGCAAGGCGTATTTCTTCGTTGCGATGTTCGATGTCAATGCTTACCTGTGCTTTTTTGTTGTCTACAAAAAATTTAAAAGAAAAATCTTTGATTTTGGTATCGTATAAAATCCATTTTCGAGGATATTTTTCTGCAAAAGCAATCCAGAATTCTTGTTTTAATTGTTGGTTTTCTTGCTTGGAGTACATAATTATTTTTTTAATTTCTTTTATCAAAAATGCCTTATTAATTGTATTGTTACTATCACCGCAGATTCGCAGATTGAAAATTTGTTTGTGGGAATCTGTGAATCTGCGGTTGAATGTATCAATCTCTTTATATTTTACTTAAATTCGCATTACGCATGTCAGTATTTATTCCGACACAAAAATAAACTTTGTCATGGATTTTCAAGATTTTCTTTCGAGTATTCCAAAAATTTTGAGTGAGCCACTTCTTGCAGACTTAGCACATCAAATTATGGTTCCGCCAGAACGGGCAGCATTGATGAGAAATTTGAATGTTGAAGAAGTAAATCCAAGAAAAGCAGCAGTTATGATGTTGTTTTATCCTAAGAATAAGAAAACGCATTTGGTTTTAATTATTAGAAATTCTTATTTTGGAGTTCATTCGTCTCAAATTGCATTTCCTGGAGGCAAAGTAGAACACAACGATGAGTCAATTGAATATACTGCTTTGCGGGAAACAGAGGAGGAAATTGGGATTCCAATAGATAAAATAACTCTCATTAAAGCTTTTACAGAAGTATATATTCCTCCAAGCAATTTTATGGTTTTTCCTTTTTTGGGTTATTGTAAAGAGGAGCTTGTTTTTAAACCTGATCCGAAAGAAGTGGCAGGAATTCTTGAACTCTCATTGGCCGATTTCTTAGATGAAAACGCAATTGTAAACAAAACGATGTCGACTTCTTATTCTACAAACATTCTTGTTCCTGCTTTTAAAATTCAAGAGCATTATGTATGGGGAGCAACGGCTATGATGATGAGTGAATTGAAAGAAATACTCAAAAAAGTAATATAAATTATAAGATTTTGTATGTTTGTAACTAATGTCTTTTTTAATAAATAAATTATGGGATTTTTAAAACGAAATCCATTTGGTCACATCCTTATTATAAAAAAATGGTTAATCCGAATTTTTGCTGTTTTAACCCATAGACGCTATAGAGGATTTAATGAACTGCAAATTGAGGGTTCAGAAATCATTAAGTCATTGCCAGATACCAATGTACTCTTTGTATCCAATCATCAAACGTATTTTGCCGATGTTGTGGCAATGTTTCATGTTTTTAATGCTAGTTTAAGTGGTCGCCAAGACAACATTAAAAACTTAGGTTACATTTGGCAACCTAAAATGAATATATATTATGTAGCCGCAAAAGAAACCATGGAAGCGGGTTTACTCCCTAGAATTCTTTCTTATGTTGGAGCCATCACAGTAGAGCGTACTTGGCGCGCCAAAGGAAAAGATGTTACAGAGAAACGTGAAGTTAACCCAAACGATACTGAGAATATAAAAATAGCTTTGGCTGATGGTTGGGTGATTACTTTTCCGCAAGGCACAACCAAATCGTTTAAACCTGTTCGAAAAGGAACGGCACATATCATAAAACAACACCGTCCAATTGTTGTCCCTATTGTAATTGATGGTTTTCGACGTTCGTTTGATAAAAAAGGACTCCGAATGAAAAAGAAAGGTATCTTACAATCGTTTATTATCAAAGAACCTTTAGTTATTGACTATGAGAATGAAACCATCGAAGAAATTGTTGAAAAAGTAGAATTTGCAATAGAGCAACATCAATCCTTCTTAAAAGTACTTTCCGAAGAAGAAATTGCCGAACAAGAAAAGTTAGACAAACTAAGAGAATGGGAATATTAACTATTTTTTGTTACAAATCTATTTTCTTTAATTCATGGTAATTTCTATATAGCTTCTTAAGTAAAATGCCATAAATTAGTTTGTAAAATAGCCAAAACAAACCTACAAAAAGCAGTAAAAATGCACCGCACAACAAAATAGTCAATGTAAATACTTTAGTGTTTAAGGTAAGTTCATGCACCTTTGGGTTTAATGAAAAAGCTAAAACAAACCCAATTATCATACTAAAAACAATCATTCCTAAATTATACCAAACGTAGTATTGAACCGTTTTTCTAGTCTTTAAAATATCACTCATTAGTTGTTTGGTAGAAGTAATTGTAGAAATGTTTTTATAATTTTTATAAAAAATCAAAATAAAAACTGCAACCACACAATAATTAAAAACAGTTAAATATTTAAATAAGGCTATATACGATTCCCCATGAATTTCTTTTAAATAATCGTCAGTGTTAAAAAGCAAACTAATTCCTGTCCATAACAAAACCTCTAGAATGCTAATAATCAATATCCACTTCACTATCGAAGACGATTTTTTATGCAACATCTTGTAGATTTCCATTTCTGAAACTTGTTCAAATGAATTTTCATTCTTTTGCCAGTCTTTTTTCAATAAATCCAACTCTTCCATAATCCTTAAGGATTTAATATTTTTTTCAATTTCCCTTTTATTCTATTCATTTTCACTCTAGCATTCACTTCGCTAATTCCTAAAGTTTCCGAAATTTCGGTGTAATCTTTATCTTCTAAATACATAAAAACCAATGCTTTTTCAATATCATTTAATTGATAAACTGCTTGATACATCAATTTAATTCGCTCTTCCTCTTCATAATTATAATCCTCCTGACTTATAAAAAACTGATGTTTTTCATAATTAACCGTTTGAACTGATTTGGTGCTTTTTCTATACAACGTAATCGCCGTGTTCAAAGCCACACGATAGGCCCAAGTCGAGAATTTGCTGTCACCACGAAACTTCGGAAAAGCTTTCCACAACTGAATAGTGATTTCCTGAAACAAATCCTTATGCGCATCATCACCAGCAGTATACAACCTACAAATCTTGTGGATTATATTCTGATTTTCGCGCAACTGCTTTACAAAAGATTGTTCTAAATCCTCACTCATATTTCATTAGTAATCCAACTCAGTATTTTGTTACAAAGTACAATTAATTTTTTTAGAAGCACAAATAGTAGGCATTTCTATACAAGTTTGGTCCCGCTGTACATTGCAATCTTCTATTACCCTGTCAGGGTTCAAAACCCTGACAGGGTAATAGAAGGATTTCCATTGCCATCGGGGCTAGAGAAAAAGGTTTAGGCTTCTTTATAAATTTCAATAAAACAAAACTCCTAAACTTTGTATCTTTGAGACAGTACAACTTTGAACCAATAAAAAAAATGAATATTCCTAATACTTCAAAACCAAGAATCGTAATTATAGGAGGCGGGTTTGCAGGCATTGCAATTGCCAAAAAACTAAGAAATAAAAACGTTCAAGTAGTATTAATAGACAAACACAATTACCATACTTTTCAGCCTTTGTTATATCAAGTAGCCACTGGCGGACTTGAAGCGGGTTCTATTGCGTATCCCATTCGCAAAGTTTTTCAAGAATACAAAGATTTCTATTTTAGGTTGACATCAGTTGCCGAAATTGATACTAAAAATCAAAAAGTAATTTCAGAAATTGGCGAATTACATTACGATTATCTCGTTCTTGCTACAGGTTCTAAAACTAATTTTTTTGGCAATAAAGAAATTGAGCGTAATGCCATGTCTATGAAAAGTATTCCGCAATCACTTAATATCCGAAGTTTAATATTAGAAAATTTCGAGCAAGCGGTACTTACCAAAGACGATTCTGAAAAAAACAGTTTAATAAATTTTGTTCTCGTTGGTGGCGGACCAACAGGTGTGGAACTTGCAGGAGCATTAGCCGAAATGAAAAAAGCCATTCTCCAGAAAGATTATCCTGATTTAGACATCAATAAAATGCAAATCAATCTTATTCAAAGTGGTGACAGAATACTGAATACTATGAGCGAAGCATCATCTAAAGAAGCAGAAACCTTTCTAGAAAATTTAGGGGTTAAAATCTGGAAAAATGTTAGAGTTTCTAATTATGACGGGAAAACGATAATTACTAATTCTGATTTGACCTTCGAGACTGCAACTGTAATTTGGACTGCAGGGGTAAAAGGGGCATTGGTTGCAGGTCTTGATGCACAATCTTTGCTGGAAAATGTAAAACGAATTCGAGTAAATCAATTCAATCAAGTCAAAGGATATGAAAATATCTTTTCCATTGGAGATATTGCAATGATGGAACTAGAGGATTATCCGCAAGGACATCCTATGATGGCACAACCAGCAATGCAACAAGGAAGATTACTAGGGGAAAACATTATAAAATTAATCAACAAGCAACAAATGATTCCTTTTGAATACAATGATAAAGGAGCAATGGCAACTATTGGTCGCAATAAAGCCGTTGTCGATTTGCCAAAATTTCATTTTAGTGGCGTTTTTGCTTGGTTTGTTTGGATGTTTGTGCATTTATTTTCACTAATTGGGTTCAAAAATAAAGCGGTCGTTTTCCTAAATTGGGTGTATAATTACATTCGTCTCGATCGAGAAGGGCGACTGATTATTAGACCTTTTAAACGAAAAAGTTTTGTAACCTTTACCAGTGATGAAGTTTAGTTCGTTGTATTTATAATTGTTTATTTTTATAATAATTAATCAACAAATCCACATACTTACTATAACTTTCCATGCCATCTTCTTGCTGGTTGAACTTTAAGAATTGATCGTAAAAAGCATGAAATCCTTTGTCAATAAAAGTGTCGTATTGTTCCCAAAAAGCATCACTTTCTTTGTAGTTGGCTATAATTCCGGGATTTATTTTAGCTTTTAAAATTTTGAATTTCGTTTCGTCTTTCATGCCAATATTAGCCATACAATACCGCAAAGCATTGCTGTAAGCCGAATATTGAAAATACAAATCCTCATTTTTGATACATGCCAAAAACCCAATAAAATTGCACTCACTTTCGCTTGCAAAACCTAATTGATGTGCCATTTCGTGACAAACCACATTGGGAAAACCATACATAGGTAATTTATAATTTACTTGTGATTCATTCGTAAACGGATTCAAATAACCACCAAAACCCATATAGGTCAATGGTAAACTGAACAACGATTTTTTGATACTTCGATTTTGGTATTTAAAAAAAGGATATTGCTTAGCTAAATTATCATAGCCAAGTTGCGTCATTTTAAAAATGCTGACTTGCGAATACTGATTGGTAACTTTTAGGTTTTTATTTTTTGTAATTTCGAATTGTACTGCATTTGTTTTCAGAATTAATTTCTCTGTAAACACCAACAAATCGTCTTTAGTATATTCTCGTTGAATGTTCATTTTCTCGAATAGAGGCACACGATAATAATTCAAAGCCCATAGAAAATGAAATAGAAAGTATCCAACAGAAATAGTACTTGTAATCTTTAGTAATTGGTCTTTCCAATTTGTTTTTCTTATGTTCCAAAGCGAAAGTAAAAGATATACAATACCAATTCCGTACAAAATATCACCAACTGAAAGAGGAATAGTGCCTAAAGCAGTTCGAGAAATTTTCGAAATCCAAACATACAATCCATTACTGTAAAATTGCTCCACAACATTCGGAAAAAACGCAATTATTTTTAAGAAAATAATTTGGAAGAGTAGAAATAGTATAAGAATGTATTTGCGTTTCACGACTTTAATTTTGAAACGTAAATATAATCACAATATCAATTCGTAAAGAAATTAAACTTTGTAACTTTGATGCTCTCAAACATTGAAACTACATAATTATAATGAGCCAAGAAATAAGAAATCTCGAACCAAAAGACCTTTGGAATAAATTTGCCGATTTGAATGCAGTGCCAAGACCTTCTAAAAAAGAAGATAGGGTCATAAAATTTATCAAAGACTTTGGAAATAGTCTTGGGTTGGAAACTTTTGAAGACGAAATACGCAATGTAATTATCCGCAAACCTGCAACAGCTGGAATGGAAAACAGGAAAGCATTGGTGCTTCAAGGCCATTTAGATATGGTGCATCAAAAAAACAATGACACTGTTTTTGATTTCGATAAACAAGGTATCGAAATGTATGTAGATGGTGATTGGGTTCGTGCTCGTGGTACAACATTAGGAGCTGATAACGGATTGGGAGTAGCTATGATTATGGCAATTCTAGAATCTAATGAAATGAAACATCCAGCTATTGAAGCCTTATTTACCATTGATGAAGAAACTGGAATGACAGGAGCTTTGAACTTAAAAGCAGGTGTACTTCGAGGTGATATTTTATTAAATATGGATACTGAAGAAGACGATGAGATTGATATTGGTTGCGCAGGTGGTATTGATGTTACTGCCAATCGTTCTTATAATGAAGAAGAAACTCCAGATGGTTCTGTAGGGTATACCATTACTGTAAAAGGATTAACTGGCGGACACTCTGGAATGGACATTCACAAAGGTTTTGGGAATGCCAATAAAATTATGAATCGGTTGTTGTTTGACGGATTTGAGAATTTTGGTTTGCAAATAGCTGAAATATCTGGAGGAAGTTTACGCAATGCTATTCCTAGAGAGAGTGTTGCGAAAGTAATTGTTGCAGGAATGTATGACGAAGCTTTTGTTTTTGATATGCAAGAAATTATTGGCGATATTAAAACTGAATTCAAAACCATGGAGCCCAATTTGGCTATAGAAATTGCTAAAAGTAACTTACCAGAAAAACTAATGGATTTAGGCGTTCAAGAAGGCTTGCTTCGTTCTATTTATGCGGCTCACAATGGTGTTTACAGAATGTCAGCCGATATGGAAGATTTGGTAGAAACTTCCAATAATATTGCACGAGTACTTGTAAAAGATGGGGAAATCTCCATTCAAAATTTAACTCGTTCCTCTGTTGAAACTTCTAAAATAGATTTGGCGAATAGTTTGCGTTCGGCATACGAATTATTTGGTTGCGAAGTTACTTTTGGCGGAAGTTATCCTGGTTGGACACCAAACGTAAAATCGGAAATACTTGATGTGTTGGTAAATATCTACGAAAAACAAAACAACGAAAAGCCAAAAGTGGTTGCTTGTCACGCAGGATTAGAATGTGGGATACTAGGTGCGAATTACCCAGATATGGATATGATTTCGTTTGGGCCAACTATTCACGGTGCGCATTCCCCAGATGAAAGAGCGTCGATAAAATCATCTCAGAAGTTTTATAAGTTTGTTTTAGAGATATTGGAGAATATTCCGGTTAAAAATTAAATAACAATTTATTTTATTTTCTTCATCGAAAAAGTTTCACTACTTGTTTTTCCTTGCTGAATTCCTGAAATAATTGCAACTAAGCTGTCTTTAGTAATAAGTTTATAAACTATTTTTTTGGGATAATCGTTTTTAGGATTTTCAAAAACGAATTGATTTTGGGTTTTCGAAGTTAATCTAAAATCTAGAGCTAAATCATTGTCTTGACCTTTTACCGAAGAACTATACAATAAAGAATCACTGATTTGTTTGAGTTGAATGGTCTCAAAATGTAAAGTATCTTTTGCTTTTATATAAAATGATTGTCCAGAATAAACACTATCATTTTCTTTTTTCCAAATTTCAAGTAAATTGCCTTTGTCAGAATTGTTTTCCCATGTGCCAATAAGCCAATCAATTTCATTCAATAGATTGGTTTTTTCGCCTTTTTTACAAGATAAAATAGTTAAAAGCAACAGTAAAATTAAACTTATTTTTTTCATAAAGTTTCAAATAAAGATTCAATTCATTTTTTGCAATAGTATGAAAAAAGATTGTAATCTACAGTCAGAAATGCACTTAAAAAAATCTAAAAACTGAAATCTACAATTTGCAATCTTTTTTGTAAATTTGCAATCCAATAAAGGAAAAGAGAAAATGTTAGACAGACTTCAAATAGTAAAGCAACGCTTCGATGAAATTTCGGATTTAATCATCCAGCCAGATGTAATTGCCGACCAGAAACGTTATGTACAATTGAATAAAGAGTATAAAGATTTAAAAGCTTTAGCCGAAAAACGAGACGAATATGTCCTTTTGATGGCAAATATTGACGAAGCAAACGAAATAATCGCTGATGGTAGTGATGCTGACATGACTGAAATGGCCAAGATGCAACTAGATGAAGCAAAGGAGAGATTGCCAGAATTGGAAGAAGAAATTAAGTTTATGTTGATTCCTAAAGATGCCGAAGATGCTAAAAACGTAATGGTAGAAATTCGAGCTGGAACTGGAGGAGACGAAGCCTCTATTTTTGCTGGAGATTTATTTAGAATGTACACTAAATATTGTGAAAATCGTGGTTGGAGAACTTCGGTTGTCGATATGAATGAAGGAACTTCTGGCGGATTTAAAGAAGTTATTTTTGAAGTTACAGGCGAGGATGTTTACGGAACTTTAAAATTTGAAGCAGGCGTACATCGTGTACAGCGAGTGCCACAAACTGAAACTCAAGGTAGAGTTCATACTTCTGCAGCTACAGTTATGGTATTGCCAGAAGCAGAAGAATTTGATGTTCAGATTGACATGAATGATGTGCGTGTCGATTTTTTCTGTTCTTCAGGTCCAGGAGGTCAATCGGTAAATACAACCAAATCGGCAGTACGTTTAACACATATTCCAACAGGATTGGTGGCGCAATGTCAAGACCAAAAATCACAACATAAAAATAAAGATAAAGCATTAACGGTACTTCGTTCTCGTTTATACGAACAAGAATTGGCTAAGAAAGAAGCTGAAGACGCTACTAAGAGAACATCTCAAGTAAGTTCTGGTGACCGTTCGGCTAAAATACGTACTTATAATTACGCACAAGGTCGTGTAACTGATCACAGAATAGGTATGGATATTTTTGATATGGATGGCGTTATGAATGGGAAAATTCAAAAACTTATTGATGAGCTTCAATTGGTAAACAATATGGAAAAATTAAAAGAAGCAAGCGAGATTTTTTAAAGAAAAAGATAATAGACGGATAGACAATAGATGCCATACTGAAATTTAGTTTTGGCATTTTTTTTAACACTTTGTAAACTTTGCGAAAAACTTTGCGGTTAAATACTCAACAATGACTACACAACAACTAATTGAACAAATCAAACTCAAAAAATCTTTTCTTTGTGTCGGGCTTGATGTCGATTTAACTAAAATACCACAGCATTTATTGGAACTCGAAGACTCTATTTTCGAATTCAATAAAGCCATTATTGATGCTACTCACGATTTGTGTGTTTCTTATAAACCGAATACTGCTTTTTATGAAGCCTATGGTATAAAAGGATGGAAATCTTTGCAAAAAACCATCAATTATATCAATGAAAAGTATCCTGAAATTTTTACTATTGCCGATGCAAAAAGAGGAGATATAGGTAATACTTCGACTATGTACGCCAAAGCTTTTTTTGAAGATTTAAATTTTGATAGTGTGACTGTTGCGCCCTATATGGGAAAAGATTCAGTTGAACCTTTTTTAGCTTTTAAAGACAAGCATACTATATTATTAGCTTTAACATCAAACGAAGGTGCCTTCGATTTTCAGACTAAATTTATTGATGGAAATGAATTGTATAAAGAGGTTATTGAAACTTCTAAAACTTGGAAAAATGCTGAGAATTTAATGTATGTTGTTGGAGCAACTAAAGCTGAATATTTTATTGAAGTTCGTAAAATAGTTCCTGATAGTTTTTTATTAGTTCCTGGTGTTGGAGCGCAAGGAGGAAGCCTTTCTGAAGTTTGTAAATACGGAATGAATAAAAATGTTGGTTTACTAATAAACTCTTCTCGTGGAATTATTTATGCTTCCACTCAATCTGATTTTGTTCAAAAAGCAAGAGAGGAAGCATTAAAAATTAAAAATGAAATGGAAGAAATTTTGCGAAACTTTAATTTTTAAGAAATCTATAGGTTTGTATTCCTTTTAAACTTTTAATTTTTATCAAGTAAATCCCTTTTTGATAATTTGAAATATCAAAACTATTTTCTGGTCTATTCAAAATATGGGTTGCAAGTTCTTGACCTATAATTGAATAAATTTTTACTTCAGAGCCCATTGTGTTTTCAGAAACTCTTATGTTTATTTGATTACTAGCGGGATTAGGAAACACAATTATGTTTTCATCTTTTATAGAATTGGATGTAGATAATGCACTTTCTTGATAAACTCTAACATAATCTATTTCCATTGCGCTTTGAGTAAAGTTTGTTGCAACACTAGGCAACATAGCTACATTTAATAAAATATATTGTTGTGCATTAAAAGGCCAGGTTTGCGCATTTTTTTCTGCTGGGTTGTATACATAATGTACATTATTATCAACACTAAAGACCATTTTTTCAGTTGTCCATTCTAGTGCGTAAACATGAAACTGACTTGAAACCGTTCCAATTGTTTGACCTCCTTTGTTTATTGTTGAGCCATAGCTAGACGGAGTATGCATAGCACTTTGTACAAAATTCTGATTGGTACCCCAATGTTCAATAATATCTATTTCTCCGCAAGCAGGCCAGCTTACTGTTCCACTACTACTTGTCCAATAAGAACCAGGCTCTTTAATGTTTTTACCTAACATCCAAATGGCAGGAAATGTTCCGAATCCAGTTGGCATTTTTGCTCGAACTTCTACTCTGCCATATTGAAAAGCAAATTTAGAGTTTAGTCGTGCAGAAGTAAATTGTTTTGTTTGTCCTTGATTGTTAAATGTTTCTCTTTTAGCAACAATTTTTAATGTTCCATCACTAACAAATGAATTGGTCTGGCGATTAGTGTAATGTTGTATTTCCCCGTTAAACCAACTTCCTCCATCTGGAAGCTGTGTTTGTTGAAACCAATTGAGTGGGTTAATAACACCATTTCCATCAAATTCATCTGACCAAACTAATTTATTGAATTTTGGCGCGTTTTCAGAGTAGGTGTAAAGAAAATCATCTATGTATGCTATAACTTTATTAGTATTGTTTTCTCCATTTATTTGAATTAAAACTCTATTGAAATCGTTTCTATATATAGGATTAATTGAGTTTGGATCTAAATTCATATAAGAATCAGTCGCGAAATTAAAGGTTATAATTTGCCACTGATTTAAAACTATAGGTTTAATAATTTCTGATTGTGTTGACCAAGGTTCTGTCAGTGAACCGTTCTGAAGTTTTAAAGAAATCCTATTGGTTTGATTTCCTGTAATTCCAGATGAAGGAACATATATTTTTAAAGAAAATGTACTGTTTGTAGTTAAATTAAAATTAGAGCTTGTGTTAAATTTAATATTAGCATATAGACCACCTATATCCGAATATTTTAAAACCGTTGCCGAATTATTTATTCCTGTTTTAAAAGGATTTACAAATGCTTTGTCCAAAACGCAATCGTCTTCAACCCAACTAGAAATGTTTCCGTTGCCCTCAAAAGTATCAGATAAAGATTGTACTTGAGAATAATTTGAGCTACATATAAATAAAAATGAAAGAAAAAGAAAATTACGCATTGTTTTTTTTTCAAATGTAAAGCTTATTTAGATTAAGATAATAAAAACTACCCATACATTAACTATACAAATGGAAAGTATTTTTAGAATAACTATTATTCTTTTTTCTTTAAAAAATACGATTACTTCATGTAATTGAATGTCTCAAAAGATGGCTTTCAAAAATATAAATGACGATTTAATTGTCTTTTGTTAATCATCTTTTATCTTTACTCAAAATTTATTTAATAAAAAAATGATTAACTACACCATTTACGAAAATGAAACTAGTTCCCAATGGGTAACCTTTGTTCATGGAGCAGGTGGTAGTTCATCTATTTGGTTCAAACAAATCAGAGATTTTAGAAAACACTATAATGTTTTACTATTAGATTTAAGAGGGCATGGAAATTCAAATGCACAAATTAAAAATGCTTTTAAAGGGAAGTATACGTTCCAGTCTATTGCAAATGACGTTTTGGAAGTTATAGATCACCTAAAAATTGAGAAATCACATTTTGTCGGAATTTCATTAGGTACTATTCTGATACGTCAATTGGCTGAGACAAATCCCGAGCGTGTTCAAAGTATGATTCTTGGCGGAGCTATTCTTAAAATGAATTTTCGTTCACAAATACTAATGAAATTGGGAAATATGTTTAAATATGTTTTGCCGTATTTAGTATTGTACAAGTTTTTTGCTTTTGTAATTATGCCAAATAAAAATCATAAACAGTCTAGAATATTGTTTATTAATGAAGCTAAAAAGTTATATCAAAAAGAATTCATAAGATGGTTTAAACTCACTGCCGAAATTAACCCAATCCTAAAGTGGTTCCGTCAAGTAGAATTAGGAATTCCTACTCTTTATGTTATGGGTGAAGAAGATTATATGTTTTTACCATCAGTAAGGAAAGTTGTCGAAAGACATTATAAATCTTCGCAATTATTTGTCATTGAACAATGTGGTCATGTTGTAAATGTTGAACAACCAGATGTTTTTAATAAAAACGTTATTTCTTTTATTCAAACTATTCAATAAAAAAAGCCAATACCCTAAAGTATTGACTTTCTCTTGACTAATTCTAAACAAATAATAAAAACCTTATTACATCACAAATGTGATAATTATTAATGAGTTATATTGTTAATGGTTTGTTATTTATATGTTTGTGTTTTGTTAAGTTTTTTTCTATTTTTTGTCTTGCAGTGCGAATACACTTTTTAGTAAATCTGAATTTCTTGAAGTTAGTTTTTCTCTAATATTTTTTTCTTCAACTGCAATCATTTTAAAAACACCGTCCATAGCTTTTTTTGTTACATAATCTGTTATGTCTGGGTTTACTTTCAAAATAAATGGAATTGTATTGTATTTATTAATTATTGATGCCCAAAGTACATCTGCTCCAACTTTTCCTACTGATTCCTGAACTACTGGATTGAATTTAGCATACAAATCTTTATCAGTAGCTGTTTGTAAATAAGTCGTTGCAGCATTTTCTTTTCCTAGTAGAATACTTTTCGCATCAGAAATAGTAATGTCTTTAATTGCAGTTACAAAAATAGGAGTTGCTCCTTTTACGGCATCTTCAGCAGCACGGTTTAACGATTTAATTCCATCGTCAACCAAGCTTCCCATTCCTAATTTCCTTAAAGAAGCATCTACTCTTTGTAATTCTTCTGGCATACTAATTTTAACCAAATCATTTTTATAAAAACCATCCAATGCAGTTAATTTCGAAACTTGTTCGCTTACTCCTTTGTTTAAGGCTTCTTTTAATCCATTACTAATATCTAAAGCCGAAGTTGGAGTGACAGCTTTAGTAATTGCTTCAATTTTAGGGACTTTAATTTTACTTTTTTTTGCTTTTGCTTTTGTTTGGCCAATACATAAAAAAGGTGCTAGAAGTATAAGTAAGAATAAATTTTTCATAAATAAATTTTTAATTTTAAAAACAAAGATTGTGCCGTGATTAAGAAAATATAACGGTTTTGTTACTGTAAACCATAGTTTTTCTTTCGGCATGAAGTTTAATTGCTCTTGATAAAACGATACGTTCTAAATCTTTACCTTTCATTATAAAATCTTCAATAGAATGGCTATGAAAAACGCGAGTGATATCTTGCTCAATGATTGGACCTTCATCTAACTCTTCAGTTACATAATGACTGGTAGCTCCAATGATTTTCACGCCTCTTTTAAACGCAGAATGATAAGGTTTTGCGCCAGGGAAGGCAGGCAAAAAAGAATGATGAATGTTAATGATTTTGTTTTTATAAAGCGAAATTAATTGGGGAGTTATAATTTGCATGTATCGAGCTAAAACTATAAAATCGATATCATATTGTTGCAACAATGCAATGTGTTGTTTTTCACCTTCTATTTTATTGTCTTTAGTAAATGGAACATGGTAAAACGGAATGTTAAATCGATCGGCAATTGGTTTTAAATCCTCATGGTTGCTAATAATTAAAGGGATTTCTAAGTGTAACTCCCCTGCGCTATAACGACCTAAAATGTCAAATAAACAATGTTCGTATTTTGAAACAAAAAGAGCCATTTTTGGTTTTTGATCTTTATTATACAATTGCCATGACATATCAAAATCATTGGCTATTGATTCTTGGAAATTGGTTTTAATTGATTCAACATTCCAGCTTTCATTCATTAACTCGCATTCCAAACGCATAAAAAACACATTTTGGTCAACATCAACATGCTGATCGATGTAAGTGATATTCCCCTCTACTTTTAAAATAAAATTGGTCACTGCGGCAATAATTCCTTTTTGATCTTTACAGTGAATAAGTATTGTAATGTTTCGCATCGTATTTTATTAAATCAATCCCTTTTTATGTGAGATTAGGTAATTTGTTATGATTTTTTTTCAAAACTAATCTTATTTTTTGTAAAAAAAAGCTTGGTATAGATATTTTGCGTTTTATCTAATTTTATAGGATGATTTTTTTTTAATTTCCGTAAATTGCCGTACAAATTCTTACCTACTCACATGGAGCCTCAAACGCCTTATATTCCTAAAAATAAAGTCCGAATTGTAACTGCTGCCTCTCTTTTTGATGGCCATGATGCTGCCATCAATATTATGCGAAGAATTATTCAAGCTACGGGTGTTGAAGTGATTCATTTGGGTCATGATCGAAGTGTTGAAGAAGTGGTAAATACAGCCATTCAAGAAGACGCTAATGCTATTGCTATGACATCCTATCAAGGTGGTCACAACGAATATTTCAAGTATATGCATGATTTGCTAAAGGAAAAAGGAGCAGGTCATGTAAAGATATTTGGTGGCGGTGGCGGTGTGATTTTGCCAACTGAAATTTTAGAATTACACAAATACGGGATTGAACGAATTTATTCTCCTGATGATGGTCGTGCAATGGGATTGCAGGGAATGATAAATGATTTGGTACAACGTTCGGATTATCCAATAGGCAATAAATTAAATGATGAGATAGCTCAAATAGAAGAAAAAAATCCAACTGCTATAGCGCGATTAATATCAGCTGCAGAGAATTTTCCTGAAGTAGCCAAACCGGCTTTTGACGTTATTCATGATAAAAATAAAACGAATGAAATTCCAGTTTTAGGAATTACAGGAACTGGTGGAGCAGGAAAATCATCTTTAGTTGATGAATTAGTACGACGATTTTTAATCGATTTTCCAACAAAAACCATCGGATTAATATCTGTCGATCCTTCAAAAAGAAAAACAGGTGGTGCGTTGTTAGGCGACAGAATTCGTATGAATGCCATTAATAATCCTAGAGTTTATATGCGTTCGTTAGCAACAAGACAATCTAATTTGGCTTTGTCAAAATATGTAAATGAAGCTGTAGAAGTTTTAAAAGCGGCTAAATACGATATCATTATTTTAGAAACTTCGGGAATTGGGCAAAGTGACACCGAAATAATTGAACATTCTGATGTTTCTCTTTATGTTATGACACCTGAATTTGGCGCAGCAACTCAATTAGAGAAAATTGATATGTTAGATTTTTCCGATTTGGTTGCGTTGAATAAATTTGACAAACGTGGTGCTTTAGATGCGATTCGAGATGTTAAAAAACAATACCAACGCAATCATAATTTATGGGATATAAATCCTGATAAAATGCCGGTTTTTGGAACAATAGCATCGCAGTTTAACGATCCAGGAATGAACACACTCTACAAATCTATTATGGATAAAATTGTAGAGAA
Organism: Flavobacterium myungsuense; assembly: GCF_042677265.1. Classification (NCBI taxonomy): domain Bacteria; kingdom Pseudomonadati; phylum Bacteroidota; class Flavobacteriia; order Flavobacteriales; family Flavobacteriaceae; genus Flavobacterium; species Flavobacterium myungsuense. The sequence goes on from NZ_JBHTIZ010000021.1 coordinate 28,523, forward strand.
AACAGGAGCCGATTTAAAATCTACTTTTGAGATTACGCGAGAAATGAGCGAGAAAGTTTATGTTATTCCGCCACATAGAACCCGTTATTTATCTGAAATTGCTGAGAATAATAGAAAATACGATGAAACTGCTTCAACGCAAGTTGAAGTCGCTCAAAAATTATATGGAATTTATAAAACCATAGAAACCGTTTTTGGAAGTAAACCCAATTTAACCAAAGCTGGAATTGACCACAATCTTGTCATTCCGACGAAGGAGGAATCTCATCAATTTATGAATTTACTTCTTGCCGAATTCGACAGAGTAAAAATGAATCTCGACCCCTATAATTGGGAAGTAATTCTAAATTGGGATGAAAAAGTAAATAAATATAAAAATCCGTTTTACAGTTTTAAAGTTCGAGATAAAGAAATTAAAATTGCAACACATACCGAAAGTTTATCACATTCTCAAATTCCGAAAATTGCATTGCCTAAGTACCAAGCTTGGGGTGATATTCTAAAATGGAATTTGCAAGAAAATGTTCCTGGAGAATTTCCTTTTACCTCTGGATTGTATCCATTTAAGCGTGAAGGAGAGGATCCTTCTAGAATGTTTGCTGGGGAAGGTGGGCCAGAACGAACCAACAAGCGTTTTCATTATGTAAGCGCAGGATTGCCTGCCAAACGTTTATCTACGGCTTTCGACTCAGTTACTTTATACGGAAATGATCCTCATATTCGTCCTGATATTTACGGAAAAATTGGGAATGCAGGCGTTTCCATTTGTTGTTTAGACGATGCCAAAAAATTATATTCAGGTTTTGATTTGAGTCATCCATTAACTTCGGTTTCCATGACCATTAATGGACCTGCGCCAATGATACTTGGGTTTTTCATGAATGCGGCTATCGACCAAAATTGCGAAAAATACATTGATGAAAATAATCTTCAAGATGAAGTTGAAGCAGTCATAAACGAAATATACAAGACAAAAGGAACGACTAGGCCAAAATACCAAGGCGAATTACCAGAAGGAAACAATGGTTTAGGTTTGATGCTTTTAGGTGTAACAGGAGACCAAGTTTTGCCAACAGATGTTTATAATGGTATTAAAATTAAAACATTAGCGCAAGTTCGCGGAACGGTTCAAGCCGATATTTTAAAAGAAGATCAAGCACAAAATACCTGTATTTTTTCTACAGAATTTGCGCTTCGTTTGATGGGAGACGTACAAGAATATTTCATCAAGCAAAATGTTCGTAATTTCTACTCGGTTTCTATTTCGGGTTATCATATTGCAGAAGCAGGAGCGAATCCAATTACACAATTGGCTTTCACTTTAGCAAACGGTTTCACTTATGTGGAATATTATTTGAGTCGTGGCATGAATATTAACGATTTCGGACCCAACTTATCGTTCTTTTTCTCTAACGGAATTGATCCTGAATACGCCGTAATAGGTCGTGTAGCACGTAAAATTTGGGCAAAAGCCTTGAAAAATAAATACGGAGCCAACGAAAGAGCGCAAATGTTGAAATATCATATTCAAACTTCAGGGCGTTCGTTGCATGCGCAAGAAATTGATTTCAACGATATTCGTACCACTTTGCAAGCATTGTATGCCATTTATGATAACTGTAATTCATTGCACACGAATGCTTATGATGAGGCGATTACAACACCAACTGAAGAATCGGTGCGAAGAGCCATGGCAATTCAGTTGATTATTAATAAAGAATTAGGTTTGGCTAAAAACGAAAACCCTATTCAAGGGTCGTTTATCATTGAAGAACTAACTGATTTAGTCGAAGATGCTGTCTTAGCTGAATTCGACCGAATTACAGAGCGTGGTGGCGTTCTTGGTGCTATGGAAACCATGTACCAACGTTCTAAAATTCAAGAAGAAAGTTTGTATTATGAAACGTTGAAACACACAGGTGAATTTCCAATTATTGGTGTAAACACCTTCTTGAGTTCTAAAGGTTCCCCAACCGTTATTCCAGCTGAGGTTATTCGAGCTACCGAAGAAGAAAAGCAATATCAAATTGATATGTTGAATAATTTACATAAAACAAGTGCCGAAAAAGTAGTAGAACAGATTGTTATTATTCAAGATGCCGCCATAAATAACCAAAATATTTTTGAAAAATTAATGGATGCGACTAAAGTATGTTCGTTAGGACAAATAACGAGTGCTTTGTTTGAGGTTGGTGGTCAGTATAGACGGAATATGTAATTTTGAATTAAAATTGAATTGCTGAAGTAAAGAAATGACCAAAAAAATAGTTGTAGTTTTTATTTTAAATTTCACTTCTTATCTTCTGAATGGACAAGTTGCTGGCTGCACAGATGTATTGGCTAAAAATTATAATCCACTAGACACTGTCAACGATGAAAGTTGTCGATACAAACCTAAGGCTATAAAGCCTAAATTTTCAGTTGTTTTAGATAAGTTACTACTTGAAACATCGGGTTTGATTTTTTGGAACGGTTTGCTGTGGACGCATAATGATGATACCGATACCCATTTGTATGCCTTAGACACTTTGTCGGGAGTTGTTGGAAAGAAAATTCAATTGAACCGTGTTACAAATAGGGATTGGGAGGAAATAACTCAAGATAGTGTCTATATGTATATTGGTGATTTTGGCAACAATTACAAAGGCAACAGAAAAGACCAGAAAATACTGCGAATTGAAAAACAATCTTTGCTTTTGAGTCAACCCAAAATTGACACTATTGCTTTTCAATATCCTAAGCAAACGGATTTTAGCCTTCAACGTTCTAATCGAACTAATTTTGATTGTGAAGCAATGATAGTATATAAAGATAGTTTGTATTTGTTTACTAAAGAATGGAAATCAAAAAAAACAAGTCTGTTTTCTATACCCAAAGTACCAGGAAATTATTTTCCGAATTACAAAAAAACTCTCAATATTAAAGGTTTAATCACGGGAGCCACTAATTTTAAAAATCAAAAACTGATTGTTTTGTGTGGGTATAGTAAGAAGCTAAAGCCTTTTCTTTATTTGTTATATGATTTTAAGGACAACGATTTTTTCTCAGGAAATAGAAGAAAAATTAAAATAAAACTTCCTTTTCATCAAATAGAAAGTATTACCACTAATAATGGTTTACATTATTATTTAACAAATGAAAATTTCACCAGAAAGCCGATTGTTTCAAATCCTCAAAAATTACATGTGTTTGATTTAAGTTTTCTTTTGAAACCCTACCTGAATTCATTAAAAAAATAAAGGCTGCCTAAAATGACAGCCTTTAAATTATTTAAAAAGTATAAATAGTTACTGAATTTCTCGAGTAGTAACTGTAGCAATTTCTTGATTACTTATAATTATTTCATGTTTTACTTTTTTCAAACTAGTTTCTACCACAAAATAGTAAGTTCCTGAGGGAAATTCTTGTAGATTGTAAATTCTAGAAACTCCTTCTTTAGCAGTTGCTATTTCTGAGTAAATTAAATTATTTTCCACATCGTAAATAGAAACCGTTGCTTTATTTACTCCGTTAAAAGAAACTTTTATTTCTTTTTCATTCCCTTTTCTAACAATTAAGAAAGAGTTCTCTTCTGATGCATAAGTACCCATTGATGTTAATACAAATGCAAATACTATACTTAATTTTATGATTTTTTTCATGATTTTTGTTTTAAAAATTAATTTATTTTAAACTTGTTTTTTAGCTTTTATTAGTAATTATAAGGTTGCTAAAACTCCTTTTTTGTTTTCAATAGTTACTTTATAAACTTCAGAAATTGCTTTTTTTGATAAAGAAGCAATAAAGTCAGAAACAACAATCTCGTATTTCACTTTTTTTACATCATTTTCAGCAATTAAGAAATACTTTCCGGCTGGAAGCTCGTCTAATTTGTAGGTTCTTAATATACCTGTTTTTCCTGAAGCATTTTCTGAATAAATCAAATTATTATCTTCGTCATACAATGCCAAATTAATTTTTTTGATTCCGTTTAAAGAAAATCTAATTTCTTTTTCGTTCCCTTTTTTTACATAAAGTAAAAAATCCCCTTCTTGTGCATATGTCTGCATAGTAGTCAAAGCTACCAATAGTACCAAACTTAATTTTAAAATCTTTTTCATAATCGAATGCTTTAAATTAATAGTTATTATTAACAGGACAAATCTAAGTCAACAATATTGATCTTAATACGTCTGTATTTTCCAATATGTTTGCTATTTTAACATTGCTAAAACGATATAGGTTAATTATTGGTAATTCAACACACTTATATGCTAATTTTGCATATATTTAAATGTAGTACTATGATAACATTAGCCCCTTCATTAGAAATTATAGCACCATCTTATGGTAGCTCTTTTTATTTTTCTAAATACGATGAAAATGCGAATATAAAATCGCATCTATGGCATTATCATCCTGAAATTGAGTTGGTTTATGTAAACGGAGGTAGTGGTAAAAGGCAAATAGGAAGTCATATTTCGTATTATACTGATGGCGACCTAATACTTATAGGTAGTAATTTACCTCATTGCGGATTTACAAACGACCAGACAGGTAACAAAAATGAAACTGTAATTCAGATGAAACCAGATTTTTTGGGTAATGATTTTTTTGAAATACCCGAAATGCATCATATTCAAAATCTTTTTATTCAAGCTAAAGCGGGAATCGCTTTTCATGGAGATGTAAAAAAAATTGTTGGAGAAAGAATTGAAGCAATGGAGATTCAAAGCCCCATAGATAGATTATTAACAATGATATCCATTTTAAATACTTTAGAGCGTTCTAAAGAATATACGATTTTAAATGCTGATGGATTTTCTATCGAAATGCAAGTTCAGGATAATGATAGGATTAGTACTGTTTTTAATTATGTAAAAGATCATTTTCAGGAACCTATTGCATTAGAAGAAGTAGCCAATTTGGTTAGTATGACCATTCCATCTTTTTGTAGGTATTTCAAGAAAATTACTAATATGACATTTACGAGTTTTGTAAATGAATACCGTTTGGTTCATGCCTCTAAACTGTTAGCGGAGAAGCCAATAAGTATTTCTGAAATTTGTTACGAAAGTGGCTTTAATAATTTTAGCCATTTTAATAAATCATTTAAAGCGTACACCGGGAAAAGTGCTTCGCAATACCGACAGGAATTAAAAACAATAATTAAATAAAATTACTGTTTTAAATTGTGTTGGTTGCCAAAGAAATCGGCTAAATTATGAATAGGATTAACACTAGAATTTATAGTTTCGTCTTTATAAAAGGTAACATTCGAAACAAAATCTAGAACAGTTTCTGAATTTGAAACTATTTCAGAGTCATGAATTACAGCTTTTATTTTATCTCCTTTTTTAATAAAAGAAACACTTTGTTGGTTTGTTAGTTCTTGAAGGTAAGGCGCTAAGTCTTTTTTGCATTCTTCTAATTTCCGCATCACACCATCAATAACCGTTTGGGGAATTTCGATTTTGATATTGTTTTCAGTTTTCATCTTGAATTCTTTAAATTATTTATGCAAAAATCGACATTTTGTTCGGAATAATCATAGTGTTTTGTTTTAATTTAACATTAAAGCTGTGCAATCATAAAGATTTTTGATTTTAATAAATAGATACGATTTTCTTATTAAAAACACTTTAATTAAATTAAAAAAGACCATTCAATTATGAAAAGTCTTTGCTGATTTATTAAACTTTTTTATTTTGTTATAACTTCCTTAAATTTCTAGGTGCTTTTTTTTTGTATTAAACATTAAATGTATTTTAATTGAGGATAGTTTATTTATTATATTAATGTATCTAATTTTAAATAGCCAATATGCAAAGTGTCTTCTAAAATAGGAAATTCGCTTTTTGTAATTTTTAATTCGTATTTTTCTTTTAATGATATTGGCAAAATATCTTTTACCTTATAAACATCATCAACATCTATACCGTATTTATCATCTATATGTGAAGTTGCGCCTTTAAAACCAAAATGTTTATAGAAAGAAGTTGTTTTCGCCGTTTTTATAGCTTGAGCTAATGTGTCGCTTGCAACGAGTATTTTATAATGATATTCTTCAAATTCCTGTTCTTTGTAACCGCCAAGATTAATAAAGAAAAGTTGAGAGGAAGATTTTATTTCGCTTTTTTTTGGAACAACTTCGATAGTATGATTGTTTACAACAGTAACTTCACGCCAAGCATCAATATGGATTTTACCTTTAGCTTCGGGCCAAAAGCTTTTCATTTGAGGAATCAAATCAGATAAAGAATTCCCAATCCCAAAAAAAATATCGTGCTGTTCTGTCAATCGACCTTTGGGTCTGCAGCCTATCATTATCATGTATAATTTCATGTCAGTAAAAATAAGAAAATATATTTTCATTAAAATTTACTTAAATTATTATTTTGGTTTGATTTTTGGAATACTTTTATAAATCATTAAAAAATAGGTGTTATGAAAAAAATCGTTGTTTTAATCGCAATAATTGGTTCAATTATTTTCTCAAGTTGTGAAGGACCTCAAGGAATACCGGGGCAAAACGGATTAGATGGGCAAGATGGATTGCTAAGTGAAGTTTTCGAACTGAAAAATATAAATTTTAGTTTTACAGATAATGAATATAAAATTTATCAAACTTTAAATCCTCCAATTTTTGCTGCTGATGCTCTGTTAATTTACAGACTTTCAGGGACTATTAATGAAACAACTCCTATATGGCAACCAATTCCAAGAACTTTGTTTCTAAACATAAATGGTTCAGATGTAGAGCTTGATTATGATTTTGATTTTAGCAAACAAGATTTTACTATATATGCTGGAGGAAATTTCAATTTGGCTAATGCGCCAAGTTACATTCAAAACCAAACCTTTAGAATCGTTATTTTACCAGGTTATTTTTCTGGAAAAAGCAAAAAAACGGTTGATTTGAGTGATTACAATGCTGTAATTAAAGCGTTTAAAATTGATGATAGTAAAGTAAAAATATTGAATTAACGGAAAGTGTATAGAAGAACCCTTTGTAAAGCATAATGTTATGCGGTATGATTTTAGCAACAACCTACTGAAAAGAAATTATGTATAAAACGAAATTGGAAAGAAACGAAATTGTAAATGCTCTTTTGCGCACATTATTTGTTTTTCCTGCATTTGTATTTATAGTTTATCCAACTAGAAGTAACTTAATTTTATTCTTTTGTTTGATTATTTTATTTTCGCTTTTAGGATTGTATATATTTTTGAGAGGATTGAAAACATTTTTTGTGTCAAAGGAATATTTAATTATTCATAGACCATTTTTAAGCCGTGAAATATTTCATACAAACCAAATACAGAAAGTCTTATTCTTTTATGAAGGAAGATATAAATACAAAGTGATGAAAGTTGTCTATAATAATTCTGACAATGAATTTTCTTTTATGTATTCTAACAGTAAATTGAATGAGTTTGTAAAAAAATTAAAAGGTGTTGGAATAGATACTGAAAATTTAATTGGATAGGACTATCGCTACCGCTAACAGCAGTCACGCCTCATTTCTAGATTTCATTAGCCAGCACATTTTCTTCACGAAAAAATTCTATCTTATCGGAGAAAACTAAGTCACGAAGTTTGCAACTGCTTTTGGTGCGAGAAAGTTTTTTATCCTTTTAAATAAGCTTCTCTTACTTTTTTGAATAAATTAGAAGAATATACAAATTCGACTATGGCTTCATTATTGGTTTTGAAAATTTCTTCTTTGGTTCCTTGCCAAGCTTTTAATCCATTTTTTAAAAACAGTATATTCTCACCAATTTCCATTACTGAGTTCATGTCGTGAGAGTTAATAACAGTTGTGATGTTATACTCTTCGGTAATTTCTTTAATTAAATTGTCTATTAATATAGAAGTATTTGGGTCTAAACCTGAGTTGGGTTCATCGCAAAATAAATATTTCGGATTGTTTACAATAGCTCTTGCAATAGCAACCCGTTTTTGCATACCTCCAGAAATTTCAGAAGGCAATTTATGATGCGCATCAATTAGATTCACTCTTTTTAGCACAAAATCGACTCTGTCTTTAGTTTCAGATTTTGAATTGTTGGTAAACATTTTTAACGGAAAACCAACATTTTCCTCCACTGTCATACTATCAAATAAGGCACTTCCTTGAAAAACCATTCCAATTTCTGTTCGTAACTCTCTTTTTTCATCGGGAGTCAAATCAGAATAGATTCTTCCATCAAAAGATATTGTTCCAACTTCTGGAGTGTGAATGCCTAGTAAACTTTTTAGCAATACTGTTTTTCCCGAACCACTTTGTCCAATAATTAAATTGGTTTTTCCTGTTTCAAAAACAGTGGAAACCCCTTTTAGGACTTTGACACCATTAAATGATTTTTCTACATGTTGCACTTCTATCATGACGTTAAAAGTAATTGCGTTAATATATAATTCATTAAAATGATCATTACTGAAGTCCAAACAAACGAAACAGTACTAGCTTTACCCACTTCGAGTGCGCCACCTTTCATGAAATACCCATGAAAAGAAGGTATAGTTGCTAAAAGTAAAGCAAAGATTAACGTTTTTATAAAGGCATAAGTGATGTGAAAAGGAATAAAATCTATTTGAAGACCGTCAATAAAGTCAGAACTATTGCCAAAACCACCATAAACACTAGCGATAAAACCTCCGCAGATTCCTAAAAACATAGAAATACCAATAACAAAAGGATATAAAAGTAAGGCAATTAGTTTCGGGAAAACCAAATAATTGAGTGAGTTCACCCCCATAACTTCCAGAGCATCAATTTGTTCGGTAACACGCATGGTTCCAATGCTAGAGGTTATAAACGAACCTACTTTACCCGCCATAATGATAGAGATAAAAGTAGGAGCAAACTCTAAAATGATAGATTGTCTCGTAGCATAACCAATTAAGTATTTTGGAATTAACGGATTAGTTAAATTTAATGCGGTTTGAATGGCTACAACACCCCCAACAAAGAAGGAAATAAAGGCAACAATTCCTAGAGATCCAATAATTAAATCGTCAATTTCTTTGAGTATAAGTCCTTTCATTACAGACCATTTAGTTGGTTTGTTGAAAATTTCTTTCCACATCAAAAAATATTTTCCAATTTGCGTTAAGTATCGGAGGAGCATCATTATTATTTAAATATTGTCAAAAATAGTTATAAGTAATGAGTTTTAAGTAACGAGTTAATTTTTTTTACTTAAAACAATTTCTCTTTCATTTTTTGTAAGCGATAGCTTCTGATGAACTTTGCTTGTTCATTAGTTACGAGTAAAGGTTTATTTGCCATTTTTGCTTTCCAAAAACCTTTTATATAATCAAAGAAAAGCAAAGGCTTCTTTTTCAATAGAGCTAATTTAGCTGAGGCTATAGTTGTAATAAAAAATCCATAGCCAAGAGTATAAAATGCTTCACCTTGTTTGTAACGAGACGATTTATTATAATTGGCTCCTGTAGGTTTTAAATGTTTTACTTTTAAATTTTCATCTGTAACTACTTTCCATCCATAGAATTTACAAAGTAGTTCATCAACGGTATCCCAACCCATAGCAGGTTTTAAATTTCCTATTTGTATAAAACATTCTTTTCTATAGGCTTTAAAAGCGCCACGTATATGATCTTTATCGGTTAAGTTTTCTAAAATCCAGTGACCGTTTTTTTCTATGTAAGCAAAACCTCCAACCATTCCTATTTTTTGATCTTTCTTGAAATGTGAGATTATGGTTTCAAAATAATTGATGGGTAAAATTAAATCAGCATCTAATTTCACAATAACATCATAATTTGAATCTAGAGTTTCAAACCCTTTATGAAAAGCTTGAATAACTTTACTGCCAGGTAAATGAGTGGCTGTAGAAACGGAATTAATTAATGAAATACTAGAGTCTTTTTGTATAAATTCATTAACAATTGACTCAGTAGTATCAGTTGAATTGTCATTTACTACTACAACTTTTTGTGGTTTTGTAGTTTGCTTCAGTAGAGATTGTAAAGTCAATCCAATAAATTTTTCTTCGTTATGAGCAGGAATGATAATATACAAATTCATTTTAGATACAACTTTACATAAAGTGGTAAAATTATAACTTTAGGAAATAAAAAAAGGGGATTTCAGTTAAGAAATCCCCTTTTTATTTTATTTGTTTTACTCAACGTTTGCAACTACTGATTTTTTCTTAGTAAATGCTTCGATATTGTCATATATAACAGGAATAATTTCTTTTCCGGTTTTGTCAATAAACCCTAATTTGTCTTTTCTGTCTCTAACAAGCGACCAGTTTTTTCTTACATTGTCAAATTTCTCAATGTCAACATATTTTACAGGAACTATAATGTTTCCTTCTTTGTCAACAAATCCTTTTAGACCGTCTAGTTCTACTAGCATCCAATCTTTTGAATATTCTCCAAAAGCGCTCACTTTATCATATATTGGTGGGATGATTTCTTTTCCTGAATTGTCAATAAAACCAAATTTACCTTCTTTTTGTACTAAAGCCCAGCCTTCTGTGTAAGCATTATAGTTGCTAATTGCTTCATATTTAGGTTCTACAATAATTTTTCCAGTTTTGTCTACAAAACCATAAAGATTATTTAGTCCTACCTTGCTCCAATTTGGATGCAGTTTATCAAAGTCTTCAATTGAAGTGTACTTTGCAGGAATAATTTCTACCCCGTTTTCGTTTATTACACCATATTTCTCGTCAGAGCTAACAATAAACAGCTTTTGACCAAATGAAAATGTAAACAACATTAATGCGACTGATGTGTAAATGACTTTCATAATTAATTTTTTTTTTATTTTTTTTGATTTTTATTTTCTCATTATTATGGTGCAATGATATTATATAAAATCGTTTAAATGCAAATAAAATCGATGAAATGCACAAAATGCAGTAATTATAAAATAAAATACTTACAAAAATTTAAATTAGGTTATAAAATAATTAATGTTATAAACGGAATAAAATTTAATTATTAACCTTTTCAGCATACACTATATAGTATCTAGGAGTAAAAAATCTCAACAAAGGTCTGAAGCCGATTTTTTTTACGGGGTGAGTAAATTTTTGTCTGGCAACTACTTTCCAGCCTGTTTTTTCTAGAAGCCAATCCAATTGCCAGTCTTCAAATTCGTGATAATGTCTGTCCCACATATCGGTTTTACTTCTGTAAGCTGATGAAAACCATAAACGAAGTGGAATTGATATTAATAATTTATCACATTTTATATTTTGTAAAACGGTATAGGGATTCAATAAATGTTCGAAAATTTCAAATGCAGTAAATACGGAATACTTTTCTGTTTGAAGGGCAGTTTGGTCGTTGTCTAAATCTTCACCATTTGTATTTTTTACGTCATAACCATTTTCTTGCATTATTTTAGAAAAAGGATTAGAAACACCTAAATCAAAAATGGTTTCAGAAGTAGTGATGTGTTTTTGTAAAAAATCTAAAGTGTATTTGAATCGTTTGTTTGGGAATGTTTTTTCGTACATAGTAATTGCGAGGAACGAAGCAATCTTTCGTTCTTTTTATTAATAAGGAGGTAAAGATAAAAGTTTAATTTTTTTAGTATCTGTATACAAAGGCATTAACATTCATTCCTGCTCCTACTGAGGCAAAAATAAGAACATCTCCTTTATGAATTTGTTGCTTCTCAATTTTTCCATTAACTAGAAGATCAAGAAGTGTTGGAATTGTTGCCACACTGCTATTGCCTAAATTTGTAATAATCATTGGCATGATTCCTTCAGGCATTTCTTTATCGTATAATTTGTAAAAACGGGAAACAATTGCTTCGTCCATCTTTTCATTCGCTTGATGGATTAGAATTTTTTTAACGTCACTAATTGGTATACCACTTTTGTCTAAACATTCTTTCATTGCTTGCGGAACTTTACTTAAAGCAAATTCGTATATTTTACGACCATGCATTTTTATGTAACGTGTATTTTCTTTTAAGTCTTTATTATATGAACAACCCATATATAAATAATGTGCTTCTTCAAAAGAATATGTGGCGCTTTCATAAGATAATATTCCCGATTCATCATTTGAACTTTCAATTATAGTAGCTCCAGCTCCATCAGCATAAATCATGCTATCCCTATCATGAGGGTCTACAACTCTCGAGAGTGTTTCTGCTCCAATAACTAGACATTGTTTTGCCATTCCGGACTTTATAAATGCATTGGCTTGAAGAACACCTTCTAACCAACCAGGGCAACCAAAAAGGATGTCATAGGCTACACATTTAGGGTTTTGTATTTGCAGTTTGTGTTTCACTCGAGTTGCTATACTAGGTACGGTATCAGATTGAAAAGTGTTTGGTAAAACATCTCCAAAGTTATGCGCTACTATTATATAATCTATTGTTTCTGCATCAATAGCTGCATTTTTGATGGCTTTTTGAGCTGCAAAAAAAGCTAAGTCAGAAGTATTAAAATGAGGTGGTGCATAACGCCTTTCTTCAATTCCTGTAATAGATTTAAATTTTCCAATCACTATTGCGTTAGGATGTGCAAAAGCAGAGCCATCTTCGTTTAGAAATACATGTTTGTCAAAGTCGGTATTTGCAACTTTTACTTCAGGAATGTAGCTGCCAATTCCAGTTATTTTTATGTTCATCGGAATATTAATAATAAATTGAATGTAAATTTAATATAAATAATGAATAAATGTTATGCGTGCATATAAATATTTAAATCAAAACTGTTTTTCTGTTTTTTGTGAGAAAATCAATAATTTTGATTTTGTTGCATAATTTTAATTTGCATAATAGTTGCAATACTTAGCGCTTGGGTTTTTATCTTTTCAGCTTTTTCCCCTATAAAGTTTTCATCAACAGTGGTATAAAAATGGTTGAGCCAAATATCGAAAAGCTCTTTGGAGAGATGTTCTTTTTTATCAATATCTAAATGAATTTGGGTTAAATTATTAGTATAGCCTCCTGTACCTAGAATGGCTTGCGACCAAAAAGTAACTAAAATAGGCAAATGTTCTTCGATTTTTATTTTAACGACATCAGTAAAAATATAACTAATTGAAGTGTCAGAAAGAAGTTTTTTATAGAATTCATCAACAAGTAAATATAAGTCGTCTTGATTTTCAATATCTTTCATAGTTTAGTCAATATATGTTAAAGAAAAAAGTCGAATATCATAACATTTTGGGGTATTTAGACATTCGACTTTACAAACTTTATTACGGTTATTAATTTTCCATATAAGCTTCTATTGGAGCACAACTGCACACTAAATTTCGATCTCCATAAGCTTCATCTGCACGACGAACGGTTGGCCAAAATTTATTATCTGCAATATAATCTAATGGGAAAGCGGCTTGTTCGCGAGTATAAGGATACATCCAATTATCAGTTGTAATCATTGCTAAAGTATGTGGAGAATTTTTAAGCACATTATTAGCATCATATGCTTCAGCAGTTTCTATTTCTTTTCGAATCGAAATCATAGCATCACAAAAACGATCTAATTCTTCTAGGTTTTCACTCTCTGTTGGTTCAATCATAAGAGTTCCTGCTACAGGAAACGAAACGGTTGGCGCATGAAAACCATAATCCATTAATCGTTTGGCAATATCGGTTACTTCAATTCCTTTTTCTTTAAACGGACGACATTCCAGAATCATTTCATGAGCAGCTCGACCCATTTCTCCAGAATATAAAGTGTCATAATAGCCATTTAATCTTTCTTTGATATAATTGGCATTTAAAATGGCGTGTTCTGTAGAACTTTTTAATCCTTCAGCGCCCAACATACAAATGTATCCGTACGATATTAAGCAAACTAAAGCAGAACCCCAAGGAGCTGCAGAAATTGCTGTAATAGCATGTTCACCACCTGTTGGAATTACAGGATTTGTAGGTAAAAATGGCACTAATTGCGGGGCAACACAAATTGGTCCAACTCCAGGTCCACCACCTCCATGAGGGATAGCAAAAGTTTTATGTAAATTTAAATGGCAAACATCAGCGCCAATAGTAGCAGGATTTGTTAATCCTACTTGTGCATTCATATTAGCACCATCCATATAGACTTGTCCGCCGTTGTCGTGAATAAGTTGTGTGATTTCTTTAATTGCACTTTCATAAACACCATGGGTAGAAGGGTAAGTAACCATTAAACAAGACAAGTTGTCTTTGTGTAAAATCGCTTTTTCACGCAAATCATCCACATCGATATTTCCGTTTTCTAAAGTTTTTGTAACCACAACTTTCATTCCAGCCATAGCTGCCGAAGCGGGATTGGTTCCATGTGCAGATGATGGAATTAAAGCAATATTTCTATGATGGTCTCCACGTGATTGATGATAAGCACGAATAACCATTAGCCCAGCATACTCTCCTTGTGCGCCAGAATTGGGTTGTAGAGTAGTTCCTGCAAAACCTGTAATTACATTTAATTGTTGTTCTAATTTGGCTAACATTTCCTGATAACCTTGCGCTTGATCTAAGGGAGCAAAAGGATGAATATTGTTCCATTGTGGCATGCTTAAAGGCAACATTTCTGATGCGGCATTTAATTTCATGGTACAAGAACCAAGTGAAATCATAGAATGATTCAAAGCCAAATCTTTGCGTTCTAACATTTTGATGTAACGCATTAAAGCACTTTCAGAATGGTATTTATTAAAAACATCGTGTTGCAAAAATGGAGACGTTCTTTCTAAACTTGATGGCAATTGATTTTTCTCTGATAAGTTTAGAATGGGTGAAGCCTGCTTGTCATTTGCTTGAGCAAAAATCGAAACAATCAAATTCAAATCGGCTATCGATGTAGTTTCATTTAATGAAATTGAAATTGTATTTTCATTGATATAATAAAAATTGACTTTGTTTTGTTCGGCAATGGCTTTTACTTTTTTGGCATCCGCTTTAATAGCTATTGTATCAAAAAAGGCTGTATTGATTTGGTATAAACCTAGTTTTTCTAATTCGTTAGTTAAAGTAACTGCAGACGCATGTACTTTTTTGGCAATATATTTCAATCCTTTTGGACCATGATACACGGCGTACATTCCGGCCATAACTGATAATAAAACTTGTGCGGTACAAATATTGGAAGTGGCTTTATCACGTTTAATATGTTGCTCTCGAGTTTGCAATGCCATTCTTAGTGCACGATTGCCATTGGTATCAACAGTTACTCCAATAATTCTGCCAGGCATCGAACGCTTGTATTCTTCTTTAGTTGCAAAATAAGCAGCATGCGGACCACCATAACCTAACGGAATTCCGAAACGTTGCGTGGTTCCAAGTACAACATCAGCACCCATTTCGCCTGGAGAAGTCAATAGTGCCAAACTTAAAATATCCGCTGCAACAGCTACTTTTATGTCATTTGTTTTTGCTTTTGAAATAAACTCAGAATAATCGTTTACTTGACCATGTTTTCCTGGATATTGAAGTATTGCTCCATAAAAATCAGTTGAAAAATCAAATGTTTCATGGTTTCCAATCACTAATTCCACTCCAATAGGAGTAGAGCGTGTTTGTAAAACGGATAAGGTTTGAGGCAAAATTTCTTCAGAAACAAAGAACTTACAAACGTTATTTTTCTTTTGGTCACGAGTTCTAACATCAAATAGTAGCGCCATCGCTTCAGCTGCTGCTGTGCCTTCATCTAAAAGAGAGGCATTCGCAATTTCCATTCCCGAAAGTTCGATAACCATGGTTTGAAAATTCAAAATAGCTTCTAATCTTCCTTGTGCAATTTCTGCTTGATATGGAGTGTAAGCAGTATACCATCCAGGATTTTCAAACACATTTCTTTGAATAACCGCAGGAATAATTGCTTGATTATAACCTAAACCTATATAGGATTGGAACACTTTATTTTTATTTCCTAAGTCAAAAATGTGTTTTGCAAACTCATATTCGGTCATGGCTGGTTCCAAATTTAAGTCAGACTTTAACCGAATATCATCTGGAAGAGTTTCATAAATGAGCTGATCCATCGATTCAACACCTATAGTTTTAAACATATATTGCAAATCAGTTTCTCTTGGACCAATGTGTCTTAAAGCAAAAGCGTCAGTTTTCATTTAAATTATTAGTTTGTGTAGTTGTGTTGTTTTTAACGCTAACAAAAGTAATTATTAATGTTCTAATTTTATCTTAAACACTGGCTAATGTTTAGAGAGTTTTTCAACTAAAAAGGGTTCTTATTAACAGTTTGATTATTTTTGTGAAATGATAGTTTTAAGAAAGGTATTCGATTTTTATATTCAATCTTCATTGCATGTTGGTATAGCTGTTTTTTGTTTGGTAAAAATCACGGATTGTGATTTAGTGCCAAAAAATATTGACAACTATTCAATACTGGTTTTTTTTGGAACTGTTCTGGGATATAATTTCTTAAAATATTATGATGTTTTTAGAAAAGGAAATTTTCTTTCCAACAAGCATTATGGAATTCTATTTGTAAGCTTATTGAGTTCTACAGGTTTTTTGCTTTTCTTTTCTGGGTTAAAAAATGGAATTCAAATCAAAATATTGATTTCAGGAATTTTCGTGATACTTTACCCTTTTCTGAGGAAATACGGTTGGTTGAAATTGTTTTTTGTGAGTTTTGTAGTGACTTATATTACCGTATATATTCCAGTTGTACTAAATAAACCTGTGATTTTAGAATGCTATATTTCATTATTGCAACGTTTTTTTATTCTCTCCAGTTTGTTGATTCCTTTTGAAATTATGGATACCAAAACCGACCCGAAATCCCTAAATACGTTACCGCAATTATTTGGTATTCGAAAAGCCAAGCAGTTGGGATATGGATTTATAGTAGTTTTTTTGTTTTTAGAATTTATAAATTTTAGAATTCATAATTTTATAATTGATGCTGTAATCGCTATTGTTACTATAATTTTTATTCGTTTTATCTCATTAGAGAATGATGAATATTATACTTCGTTTTGGGTAGAAAGCGTTCCGATATTTTGGCTAGTATTATTGATTTTATTTCAATAAAAAACCGAAGCATTAACTTCGGTTTCTAATAATCTATGTAGTCTAACTTCTAAATCAATCCCGCTCTTTTCAACAAAGCATCAGCGTTTGGTTCTTGTCCGCGAAAGCGTTTGTACAATTCCATTGGTAATTCGGTACCGCCTTTTGAAAGTACATTATCCTTAAATTTGTTTGCTACTTCTTTATTAAAAATGCCGCATTCTTGAAAATAAGCAAATGCATCAGCATCTAAAACTTCGGCCCACTTGTAACTGTAATATCCTGAAGAATAACCACCGTTAAAAATATGAGAAAATGATACACTCATGCAGTTTTCAGCTACATCTGGATACAATGTAGTACCTTCAAATGTAGCTTTTTCGAAAGCTTTTACATCTGTAATCGCAGTTGGATTTTTGCTGTGAAAAGCCATGTCGAGCAATCCGAAACTAATTTGTCGCAACGTTGCCATACCTTCTTGAAAACTCGCACTTTCCTTAATTTTTTCTACATATTCTTGTGGAATAACTTCTCCAGTTTGGTAATGCTTGGCAAATAATGCTAAAGCTTCTGGTTCGTAGCACCAGTTTTCCATTACCTGACTTGGTAATTCTACAAAGTCCCAATATACCGATGTTCCTGACAGACTCGGGTAAACCGTGTTGGCCAACATACCGTGTAATCCGTGACCAAATTCATGAAACAAAGTGGTTACTTCGTTAAAAGTCAATAATGATGGTTTCGTCTCGGTTGGTTTTGTAAAATTACAAACGTTGGAAATATGCGGTCGCTCGTTGGTGTTTTCTTTTATGTATTGTGATTTAAAGCTGGTCATCCAAGCACCATTTCTTTTGCCTTTTCTTGGAAAAAAATCAGCGTAGAAAATGGCAACTAGTTCTCCAAATTCATCTGTTACTTCATAAATAGTAACTTCTTCGTGGTATTTGTCAATATCGTAGACTTCGGTAAATGTTAAACCAAATAATTTTCCTGCAATTGTAAAAGCTCCTTTCAACACATTTTCCAATTGAAAATAAGGCTTTAGTTTTTCATCATCCAAATTGAATAATTGTTGTTTCAATTTTTCAGAATAATAGGCACCGTCCCATTTTTCAAGCTTTTCAATTCCATCTAATTCTTTTGCAAATGCGGAAAGTTGCTCAAATTCGCGCTCGGCGGCAGGTTTTGCTTTGGTTAATAAATCATTCAAAAACGATTTTACTTTATTTGGATTTTGCGCCATTCTTTCTTCTAAAACAAAATGAGAATGGGTTTCATATCCTAATAAATTCGCTCTTTCGTGACGTAGTTTAGCAATTTTTAAAGTGATTTCTTGATTGTCGTATTCGTTATTCTGAAACGCTTTTTTTCCGGCTGCAATAGCCATTTCTTTTCGCAATTCGCGATTATCAGCATAGGTCACAAACGGAATATAGCTTGGATAATCTAATGTAAAAACCCAACCTTCTAAATCTTTAGATTTTGCTAGTGCTTTTGCTGCTTCAATGGTTCCTTCGGGCAACCCTTTTAAATCACTTTCGTTGGTGAGATGCAATTGATAATTGTTGGTTTCCGCCAAAACATTTTCGCCATAAGTCAGTTTTAGTTTGGCTAGTTCGGTATCGATTTCCCGTAATTTCAATTTTTTTTCTTCAGATAAAAGTGCTCCATTTCTAGAAAAGCCTTTGAATTTTTTATCCAATAAAGTGGCTTGTTCTGTGGTTAAATTTAAACTTTCTCTTTGCTCGTAAACGGTTTTTATTCTTTTAAATAAATTTTCGTTTAGCGTAATGTCATTACTGAATTCAGTTAATAATGGAGAAACTTCTTGAGCTATTTTTTGCATTTCATCATTCGTTTCTGCTGAATTCAGATTAAAAAAAATGGAAGATAATCTATCCAAAGCGTTGCCTGAAAAATCCAAAGCTTCGATGGTGTTTTGAAAAGTTGGCGCTTCAGGATTATTGGTTATTGTATTGATTTCTGCTCTTGCAGCTGCAATGTTTTCGATAAAAGCAGGTTTATAATCTTCAATTTTTATTTGCGAAAAAGGGGCGGTATTGTGTTTGGTATTGAATGTTGAAGTTAAGATTTTCATTATAACAATTTAAATTTAATTTTTTTGACCATTAAGTGATTTAAGGTTCGTTAAGAATGAAATAAAATCAAAAATCTTAAATTTTCTTATTTTCTTAATGGACTAGTATTATTTTTTTAATTCAGTAGAAGATTTATTCACTGCATCCTTCAAACTTTCTTTGTAAAAAAGAATTTTGTCAAGAACACATTTATCATGACTGCCAATAATTTGAGCGGCTAAAATACCAGCATTTTTTGCTCCATTTAGTGCTACAGTGGCTACAGGAACACCTCCTGGCATTTGCAGAATAGACAAAACACTATCCCATCCATCGATAGAATTACTCGATTTTACAGGAACTCCAATTACAGGTAATGGCGACATAGATGCTACCATTCCTGGTAAATGCGCAGCACCTCCAGCACCAGCAATAATTACTGAAATTCCTCGAGTGTGGGCGTTTTTGCTAAAATCAAATAGTTTTTCGGGAGTTCGGTGTGCAGAAACGATATCTACTTCGGTTTCAATATCGAAACCTTTTAGAATATCGATGGCTTCTTGCATGATGGGCATATCAGAGATGCTTCCCATTATTATGGCTACTTTGCTCATTTTTTTAAAGTTTAAATGGGTTTAATTTGGGGGTATTACTAATTACTCGTATGGTGTTTTTTACTTTTTCGGCTAGAATTCTAGCTTCATTTAAATCCTTGTGAACAATAGTTACATGACCCATTTTTCGAAAAGGACGAGTTTCTTTTTTTCCGTAAATATGCGGAGTTACTCCACTCCAGCTTAAAATTTGCTCTAAGTTTTCGTATACTACACTTCCTGTAAATCCTTCTTCTCCAGATAGATTAACCATAATCCCTGCAAGTTTACTTTGCGTGTCTCCTAGAGGCAGATTTAAAATAGCTCTTAAATGATTTTCGAATTGAGAAGTGTAACTGGCTTCAATAGAATAATGTCCTGAATTGTGTGGTCTTGGAGCCACTTCGTTAACTATGATTTGATCGTCTTGAGTTTGAAACATCTCTACTGCTAAAAGACCAACATGATCAAATTTTATAGAAACATTCAATGCAATAGCTCTCGCTTTTTCAGCAACTTTTTCGTCAATTCTGGCAGGACAAATAACATATTCCACTTGGTTGGCCTCTGGATGAAACTCCATTTCTACCACAGGATAGGTTCTTATTTCTCCAGATGCGTTCCTACAAACTATAACAGCAATTTCATTTTTGAACGGAATCATCTCTTCAGAAATACATTCTACATTTGGTAGATTTTCTAAATCGGCATATTTTCTAATGATTTTCACACCATTTCCATCATACCCAAATTGAGTGCATTTCCAAACAAAAGGAAGTTGAATTTGATTGTTTTCGACTTTAAATTTTAAAGCGGTTAAATCTGAAAATTTTTCGTAATCAGCAGTAGGAATTTTATTGTTTTTATAAAAATCTTTCTGAACGCCTTTGTTTTGAATTCTTCGAAGTGTTTTAGGTGATGGAAAAATTTTTACACCTTCGCTTTCTAATTTCTCTAAGGCATCAATATTGACTAATTCAATTTCGAAAGTTAACACATTTACTTGTTTGCCAAAGTTATAAACAGTGTCGAAATCTGTAATGTCGCCTTTAATAAATTTATTACAAGCAATTTTACAAGGAGCATCATCGCTAGGGTCTAAAACATAGGTTTGAATATCAAATTTTCTAGTTTCAAACAAAAGCATTTTGCCTAATTGACCGCCACCTAATATTCCTAGTTTAAAATCGGAAGAGAAAAAATTCATATTGTTGAAATTAACAATGACTGTTGTATATTATTTGTTTTCACAAAGATACTCATGAATTGATAATTGCTATGCTAATTCGTAAATAAATTTGCTCGTAAAACAATTGATATTTCTATCTTTTTGTCTCGCACTTATTTTTTTGGATGACTGTCTCTATATGTTTTTTGTATTTTTAAAAGCATTAATGAAGCTATAGTTTTAATTTGAATTAAAATTCTCTAAGATTTCAACTTTTTCAAAATTTCTCTTGCTACAGCTTTGTAGGCAGCAGTATGATATTGGTAGTCTTTTTCTAAAACAATTTTCAATTCGGGGTAAACCCAATGATGCTTTTTTCCTATTGTAAATAAGGTTCGAATAGCATACGCTTTAGCAGCAACTTTCGTCTCTGAAATTAACCAATCAAAACAAATTTCAGTTAATTTTTCCAACTGACTCTCAGATAATTTGATTGCTTGTGATTTATCATTTGAATTAGATTTTACTAATAGCATAGCTACTTTTGCCATTGGTCTAATTGCACTTTCATCTTTTAGCATTTTGAAATGATTGCAAAAAAAATCCAAATGTGGTTGCAACCAATCTAATCTTTTATCTGCTACTAATTCAACAATCCAACAGACTTTAAAATGAAATTTATAATCAATTTCAAAAGCCATTTGAACTAGATTAGGAAATACTGCTGGATATTTTAAAATATAATCTCGAATCGCTTCTCTAGGTTTTTGGTGTGCAGAACAAAACTCTAATTGTTGATGTATATCTGTATTCATTTTGTAAATATAGTATTTTTACAAAAAAGGTTAAATTAAGTACTACTTACTACTGAATACTTTACTAAATTTGCACCTTATAAAAATTAAAAAATGATACAACTACACGATAAACATTTTGTTCCTTTTATTTCAGCCAAAGAAATAGCATTCGCTATAGAAAATATGGCTAAAAAAATGGATGATGATTTTTTTGATGAAGTTCCTGTTTTTATTGGTGTTTTAAACGGTTCATTTATGGTCTTATCGGATTTAATGAAACAATACCGAGGAATGTGTGAAGTTTCTTTTGTAAAAATGGCTTCATACGAAGGAACAGAATCCACAAATACAGTAAAACAACTCATTGGTATTAACCAAAATCTTGAAGGAAGAACTGTAGTAATTGTAGAAGATATTGTTGACACTGGAAATACTATTGAAGAACTGAAATCTATTTTTAAAGCTCAAAAAGTAAAACACTTAAAAATAGCAACCTTGTTTTTAAAGCCAGACGTTTATAAAAAAGATATTAAATTAGATTATGTAGGAATACGAATTCCAAACAAATTTATTGTTGGATATGGTCTTGATTATGATGGATTAGGCAGGAATTTAACTGATATATACGAATTAAAATAAACTACAACAACATATAAATAACTACGCAACACACTCATGATTAATATTGTTTTATTTGGAAAACCAGGTGCTGGTAAAGGAACACAAGCAGAATTTTTAAAAGGCAAATACAATTTAATACACATTTCAACAGGAGATGTTTTTAGATACCATTTAAAAAATGATACCGAACTAGGAAAGTTAGCAAGAAAATATATGGATGCTGGTGATTTAGTTCCAGATGAATTGACCATAAAGATGTTACAAGATGAAGTAGAAAAGCATGCCAATGTCAAAGGATTTTTGTTTGATGGTTTTCCTAGAACTATTGCTCAAGCAGATGCTTTAGACGTGTTTTTAGCTTCGAAATCATGGGAAGTTACCGCGACAATTGCTTTAGAAGCAAATGATGAAGTTTTAATTCAACGATTGTTGGAAAGAGGTAAAACAAGCGGAAGAATTGACGATCAAGATGAAGAAAAAATTAGAAATCGATACGTAGAATATAACGAAAAAACAGCTCCTTTAATAGAGTATTACTCAAAACAAAACAAATTTTATCCAGTAAATGGGATTGGTTCTATAGCAGAAATCACAGAGCGCTTAAGCAATGTAATCGATAAGCTGTAGAGCATGCGTTTTCTAATCTAAGTTATGGAAATTTTAATAATTTTATTTTTAATCATCTTAAATGGAGTTTTTTCGATGTCAGAAATCGCATTGATATCTGCAAGAAAAAACAGATTAGAAAATGCCGCCAAAAAAGGCAATTCAAGTGCGCAAGCCGCTTTAGACTTGGCAAATGCACCCAATAAATTCTTATCGACTGTACAAATAGGAATTACTTTAATAGGAATTTTGACAGGTATTTTTAGTGGTGATAAAATAACAACAGATGTTAGGCTATTTTTAGAGGGTTTTGCAACCTTAAAACCATATGCAGAAACTATTGCAGTTGGTATAGTAGTAGTAGTGTTAACCTTTTTTTCATTGGTTTTAGGAGAATTATTGCCTAAAAGAATAGGGCTAAACCATCCGGAGAGTATTGCTAAAGCAGTTGCGATTCCCATGAAAATGATTTCAATAATTACAGCTCCTTTTATTTGGTTGTTGACAATTTCGACGGAATTTTTGCTCAAAATACTGCGTATAAAACCTTCAGCTGACGGAAAAATTACAGAAGAAGAAATTAAAGCCATTATAAAAGAGGGTACTGAAGGTGGTGAAGTGCAAGAAATAGAACAAGATATATTAGAACGTGTTTTTCATATCGGAGATAGAAAAGTAAATTCCTTGATGACGCACAGAAAATCAGTGGTATTTCTTCCCTTGAATTCAGACAAGAACCAAGTAAAAGAGTTAATGCTAAAAGAGTTGCACTCTATTTACCCTGTATATGATAAAAATTACGATGATATTATAGGAGTAGTTAATTTGAAAAACATTTTTGCTCATTTTGAAAATGAGAACTTCAATTTAGCAGATATTATTTCCGAAGCACCTTTTATAATGGAGCAAACTTCAGCGTATCAAGCTTTAGAAAATTTCAAAACCAGTGGAATTCATTATGGTTTTGTATCTGATGAATATGGTATTTTTCAAGGAATAATTACGCTTAATGATATTCTTGAAGCTTTGGTAGGAGATGCATCCGAATTTTATAAAGATGATTTTCAATTGGTTGAACGTGAAGATGGTTCATGGCTTGTAGATGGTCATTATTCTTTGCACGATTTCTTAACTTATTTTGAATTGGATGATTTGATAAGCGATTATGAAGTAACCACAGTTAGTGGATTAATTATGACTGAACTTTCTCGGATTCCAAAACAAGGAGAAAAATTAGTTTGGCAAAAATTTGAATTAGAAGTCATCGACATGGATGGTGTGAAAATTGATAAAGTGATGGTGAAGGCCTTAAAATAAATATTTTGCAGTAACAGTTTTTAGTAGCAATTAGTACTGAAAACTCTTGCTGTAACTGAAAACTAAAAAAAATGACAGAAGGAAATTTTGTAGATTACGTAAAAATATATGTTTCTTCTGGAAAAGGAGGAAAAGGGTCTACGCATTTACATCGAGAAAAATTTATAGAAAAAGGAGGCCCAGACGGTGGCGATGGTGGGCGTGGCGGACATGTGTATTTAGTTGGCAATAAAAGTCTTTGGACATTGTTTCATCTGAAATTTGCACGACATGTAAAAGCGGGTCATGGCGGCGATGGTGGTGGTGATAGGAGTACAGGAGCCGATGGAGAAGATAAGTTTATTGAAGTGCCATTAGGAACAGTGGTAAGAGATAAAGAAAGCAATGAAATTTTATTCGAAATCACTGAGCATGGCGAAAAGAAAATTGTTGCTCAAGGAGGAAAAGGCGGTTTAGGAAACTGGCATTTTAGAAGCTCTACTAATCAAACGCCTCGATATTCTCAACCCGGGTTGCCATCCGAGGAAATAGATATGATTTTAGAATTAAAAGTATTAGCCGATGTTGGTTTAGTAGGATTTCCTAATGCTGGAAAATCGACATTGCTTTCCGTATTAACGTCTGCCAAACCTAAAATTGCTGATTATCCTTTTACAACTTTAAAACCCAATTTAGGAATTGTAGCTTATAGAGATTTTAAATCTTTTGTAATTGCCGATATTCCTGGAATTATAGAAGGAGCTGCGGAAGGAAAAGGCTTAGGACATTATTTTCTTCGACATATAGAAAGAAACTCCACCTTATTGTTTTTAGTTCCAGTTGATACGCCAGATATCAAAGCTGAATATGATATTTTAGTAAATGAATTAAAGAAATACAACCCAGAAATGCTTGATAAAGAACGGATGTTAGTCATTTCTAAATGCGATATGCTAGATGATGAATTAAAATCAGAATTGAAAATACAATTAGATAAAGATTTCAAAAATATTCCATATTTATTTATTTCTTCTGTGGCTCAACAGGGATTAACAGAGTTAAAGGATAAATTATGGAGTATGTTAAATACAGAAAATTAAATAAATTCTAAAATTTTTAAGCGTCCCTTTTGGGACGTTTTTTTTTGTTATAATCAAAAAAAAGTTAAAACTCACTATAACGTTACAGTTTTATTACTATTTAGCACTATTTATTGCTGAAATAATTTATTTTTACACTTCTAACAATTAGTATTATTATTTTAAATAATTGTAACAATTTGCACTTTATTTATACTAGTAAACTAAATCTATTAACTTTTATAACTTTTCAAATGAAGAAAATTATTTTATCTCTTATTACAGGAATTATTCTTTTGCCTATGAGTATGAAGGCCGATGAAGGAATGTGGTTTCTAATGTTCTTAGAGCGATTGAATCATCGAGATATGCAAAAAATGGGCTTGCAATTGACGGCTCAAGATATTTACAGCATTAACAATCACAGTTTAAAAGATGCGATTGTACAATTTAATGGAGGATGTACTGCCGAATTAATTTCTAAAGATGGATTAGTACTAACAAATCATCACTGCGGGTACGATGCTATTGCTGAATTATCTACCGCAGATAAAAATTTATTAAAAGACGGTTATTGGGCTGCTAATAGAAATGGAGAAAAGAAACCGTCAAGTTTGTATGTTCGTTTCTTTGTAAGGATGGATGATGTTTCTAAAAGAATTTTATCAAAGTTAAATGATAAAATGACTGAGTTAGAACGTGAAAAAGCAGTTAATCAAGAGATTGCTTTAATTGAAAAAGAAAACAACGAAGGTGGAAAATATACCGTTTCAGTGCGTTCCTTTTTTCAAGGAAATGAGTATTATTATTTTGTATATCAAGATTATAGAGATGTTCGTTTGGTAGGAACTCCTCCTGAAAGTCTTGGAAAATATGGTGGCGATACTGATAACTGGGAGTGGCCTCGTCATACAGCTGATTTTTCTATGTTTAGAGTTTATGCTGATAAGGACGGAAATCCCGCAGAGTATTCTGAAAATAATGTTCCATTACAACCAAAACATTACCTGCCAGTGAATTTAGGTGGAGTAAAAGAAGGTGATTTTGCCATGATTTTAGGCTATCCGGGAAGAACAAACAGATGGATGCCGGCGGGTGGAATTGAGCAAAACGTAAAATTTTCTTATCCCGCTTGGGTTGAAGGCGCTAAAACAGGAATGGACAATATGAAGAAATATATGGATCAAAATGATGCTTTGAGATTGGTGTATGCTTCAAAATACGCTTCAGTGGCCAACTACTGGAAAAACCGTCAAGGTATGATTGATGCGTTGACTAAATTTGGAACTTCAAAATCGAAAGCAGCTCAAGAAGCAAAGTTTAATAAATGGGCCAATAAACCTGAAAACAAAGCCAAATATGGGAATGTAATAAATAACATAAATGCTTTTTATAGTGTTACCAACGAAAAAGCCCGACATGATAATTACTTGCAACAATTGTTTAGAACAACTGCTTTTGGAACAATTGGTAGAACAATAGGAAAACAATTAGACACTTATGCTAAAGCTGATGCAGCGATACGGAAAGATATGGCTCCAGATATTCTAGCCGGTGCTGAAGAAATTTTTAAAGAACTCTATATTCCTGCAGAGAAAGATTTATTGGCAGCACAATTAAAATTATATACAACAAAAGCTACAGGATATGCATTAGCACCAATGGTAGATAAATTAGCAAAAGAAAACAACAACGATTTTACAAAATATGCTAGTGCTGCAATAGATATGAGTGTTTTGACATCTATTGAAAAAATAAAAGCGTTTCTAGACTACCCAATCCAATCGGTTTTAGATAATGATCCTATCTATACTTTGTCCAACGATATGATTACCCATATTAATTCAAAATCAGATGCAATTGCTAAAGCTCAAAATGATTATGGAGCTGGATTTCGTTTATTGGTAGAGGGATTAAGAGAATCAAAAATAGGAACAATTAAATATCCAGATGCAAATTCAACTTTGCGATTAACGTATGGAAAAGTTCGTGCTTTGCCTGCTGATAAGAGAAATGACGCCAAAATTAACAACTATACTACAATGGATGGTATGGTTAAAAAATACAAAAAAGGCGATGAAGAGTTTGATATGCCTGTTCGAGTAATTGAAATGAATAAAAATAGAGACTACGGAAGATTTGCTGACAAAGACGGCTCGATGCATGTGAATTTCTTAACAGACAATGATATTACAGGTGGAAATTCAGGTTCTCCAGTATTAAATGGTAAAGGCGAATTAATAGGTTTAGCTTTTGATGGAAATATAGAAGCTATGGCAGGCGATGTCATTTTTGATGATAAACTACAAAGAACTATTAATGTTGATATTCGTTATGTACTATGGGTAATTGAGAATTTCTCAGGCGCAAAACATATTGTCGATGAAATGACTTTGGTAAAATAGTTAACTAATTTCTTCAAATTAAAAAATCCGTTTCAAAAACTTATTGAAACGGATTTTTTTGTTTTATTTTCAATTAATCAATTTTTTAGTAACTATTGAATTATTATCTAATTTAATTTTTGCTAAATAAATGCCTTCAGCAAAAAGAAAATCATCTTCAAATTGTTTGAGAGATTCTTTAGGAGTATTCGTTTTAATTAATTTTCCTGTTAAATCAAAAATCGAAATGCTTATAATATTTGAAGTTGCTTGAATGGCAATTTTTTTATTTTTTATAGATGCATTTATACCTGTTTTTGTATTTTGATTTGCAACTCCTAATGTTGGGTTAGTATAACGCAATATAAAACGATTATTAAATGTTCCAATTTCAGAAGTAAATTCATATGGATTATTTTTCAAATCATGTATAGTATTCAAAACTTTATCTTCTAGATATACTCCTTGGTTTCTAGTAAAAATCCCATCAACATGATCTATAGCTATAGTTTGATTTCCGGCAGAGCCAGTTTTATACCCTAGATTTATACTATCATTTTCGTCAAATGGCAAAGCTCTTCCTTGAATATTTAATAATTTTTTATCGAGTATAGAATATAAATCAGTTTTCGAGTTTGAAATAGTCATTCCATCAAAACTTCTATCTTCTTCATTAGTTGCTCCATCTATATACCCTACTAAAGTTTGACGGAAAGTATCACTATTTGAAATATTTAGCCAAATCCTGTGATTTTCCTCTTTTTCTGAAACAGTATTGTTTTTAGATTGACGATAAAAAGCATTGTTGAAATTTACTGAACGCATATAATTTTTAAAAACTATAGGGCCGTCAGCTATCATTTGCACCATGAATCCCTGACCTGAAGCAATTTTTCCATTAAATGACAAACCTGGAGGTGGTAATCCAATGGTACCACCCGTTTTATTCCAAGTCACATAATCACCTACATTGTAGGGGCCAGTTCCTGAATAAACCGTTGTTGACGTCCATAAATATAAGGTTCCGCCTACATAAAGTTTATTAGCTGGGTCGTCTAAAAATAATGTAGCATCAATAGCGCAAGGATAAGGATTTGCTAGTAATTTAGAATTTCCGAAAGCAGTTGTAACTCCTCCATCATAAGTTGTTCCATTGGTTGTAATTAAACCGTTATTAGGTACTCCAGTATAGGTAAAATCAATTGTTGTTGGGCTAATGTTATATGGTGCAATGTTTTTAACTCTGGTTATAAAACCATCGCCAGCAGTAGTTGTTGTTAATGGAGTCCAAACCCCAGTTATGGTTTTGTTGGTTACATATTTATATTTCAGATCATAATCTAACGGGATTTGACTTATAATATTTCCAGCCACAGGAGAGCCATGATACACATAATCCCATCTAAACATAGGTCTAGATGTGCGTTTCACAATTATATCACCTGAATTAATTGCGTTGTCGTTTTCTTGAATTAAACTCGCACTATCTTTAAGGTCAAGTATTCCACCAGTTTTAACGACAACTTCATCAGTTATTGATAAATTATTATCTGTATTTACTGTTAAAACTCCTCCGCTTTTTACGGTAATATTTTTCCCAAAAGCATTATAATTTGTTCCTGAAATAATAGGGTCAATGGCAGTATCTGGAATAACAATACAGTTACTAGAAGTAGGTTTTCCAATTGGCTTCCAGTTGTTGTTATCGTCCCAAACAGAACTTCCGCCATGCCAAACTTTAGAATTATTTGTTACAGTTATTACTTGTGATTTTGTACAACCGTTATCTAATACTGCGTTGACAGTGAAATTAAAACTTCCAAGTTCTAATTGCGCAAATGTCGGCTTTACGTATATAGTTGAAGCAATATTATTAGAATCATAAGCAATAGTACAAGCAGCATCAGTAAATGCCGGAATAGTTGTTGTCCAGTTGAAATCAATATTCGGTCGATTACCAAATAAAATAATATCATCTACAGCGATCCCATCACACCAATTGTTATTATAATATTTTACTCTAACTTTAAATTGGCTCACTCCAACATAGGACGATAAATCATATGTTAAAGTTTCAAATCGTGTTCCAATACCAACATCTTCTGTAAATCGTTTTATTTCTATCCAATTTGTTCCGTTATTTGTAGAAACATCAATAGTAATGAATTCTTCAGCCGGAAAGTCACCGTCTTTAAAATATCTAGAATAATACAATCGTAAACTTAAACTTAAGTTCGTGAAGTTTAATGTGCTTACCGTTGAAGAAGCTATTTGATTGTGAACGAAAGGTATTGCATTTGCAAAATCAGAAGTTGCCATTACAAATTTATCACCATTTATTCCTGATGAAATAGCTGGATACCATGTGTTTACTCCTGAAATAGCAGTAGGAATGTAAGTACTTGTTCTATTTTGCCAAGCAGTATCGGTATCACGAACACTAGAAGAAATGTTAGTGTTCGTAAAGGTTCCTAATCCGCTATTAAACTTTTCATTAATTAAATAAACTTCTTCCAAATCTCCAGTTGCAGATAATTGAACTCCTACATCTTCTCCGCATGAAATTGGGTTTGTTGGCGCAAAAGAAACATTGGGTACAGGATTGACAAATGCATTAATAGGGGTTCTAACTAGTGATTCACAACCATTGAAAGCCGTTACAAAATAGGTAGTTGTAGCATTTAGAGATGGCGTAGTCCATGTTCCGGTTGATGTTGTGCCAAGAAGTGTTGACCCCGTTGGTGTTGAATACCATCTAAATTGGCTAACTGCTGGCACAACTACTGAGCTTGTTGCGTTTAGAACTACCGTGCCGCTTCCACAAGTTCTTCCATTAGTGATACTAGAAATTTGAGCATTGCAACTTGTAACAACTGTAAATAAATAATCTTCGGTCTCTCCTCCATTGTTAATGTTGCCACAAGAGGTAAATGAAGAAGATCCTCCAGCACTTGCATCAACTCGAATACGAATTCTATAACTTCCTAAGGCTTGCCCTGAGGGTATTACAAATCCAAACGTAGTTGAGGCTGTTGCAATACTTCCTGAATCATAAACTAATTCTTTTGTTGGTAAAGTGTCATTAAAATCACCATCTTTATTCCAATCTACCCAAGCTTTTGTATAAGAAGAGAAAAGAGCCTGAATAGAAACATTTACACCTTCACCTTGAGATTGACTAGATATATTTGTCAAACCAGTAAAATCTTGATACCCGAGCGGACTTGAAGAAAAAGTTGAAAAATTAGAAACATCGTTCAATGTTCCAATGAAATTGACTTCAGATAAATAGTTCTCATCTTCTCTACCATTAGTAACCGAAGCAGTACAATAATTGGATGCAATAGTAGCAATATTGCCAGTTAATGGACTTATGAGATTGTACTTTGTTCCTCCAGTACAAATGGAGTTATAGGAAAAAATAAAGAAATAATAAGTTGTTGAGATGGACAGTGAAGTTGCTGTAAATGAAGTGTTCGAATCAATGTCAACTACAGTTCCTCCAGTTATTGCACTTCCAATAGTATAATTTGTTCCATTTGTAGGTGAAGGTGTCGTTCCTGTTGTGTTGCTAACTACTAAATAATTATTTGGCACAGGTGATGCCGCGGTAAAACTTCCAGAAATAGTTGTCCCAGTCGAACTTAAAATCAGAGAGGTTGGCTGTGCAATTGGAGCAACACATACTACAGAATCTGCTATTGTTACAGTATAATCTTCAGTTTCGCCAAAAGATCCTGTCATAGCACAGGACATACTTGAAGTTAAGTTAATTTGACGACCATAACGAACTCTCATTCTAGTTGTTCCTAACGATGCTCCAGCTGGGATAGCAATGGCTACTGTATTGGTAGAGTTCGCAATAATATTATTGCCTATTAAAAAGTACTCCCCAGCATCTATAAAATCGCCATCTTGATTAAAATCAAACCAAACTGCGGCGCCATGTTTTTTGCTTCCTGGACCAGTTCCAAGATTTAAATTAAAAGTATTTCCTCTAATTAATGTTGTAGTTTGATTTCCTGATGCTGCATAATTTATATAGCCACCAGGAGAACAAGTGCTACTATTATTAAGGGTATTAATCGTTACATTACCAATATAATCTCCATTAGTAAAACAATCTAGACTTCCTGTCGGGATACAATAACTAGTTGTTAATGTACTAGTCGAACCATTTAAAGGACTTATGCTTAGGAATAAAGGCAATCCAGTACATAAAGAATTATAGGAAAATACAAAAATGTAATAAGTAGTAGAAACTGTCAATCCCGTTGCTACAAAGTTTGTGTTAGAATCAATATCTACTACTGTTCCTCCAGTTATAGCACTTCCTATTGTATAAGTAAATCCGTTTGTAGGAGTAGGGATTATTCCTGTAGTATTAATAACTACTAAATAATTATTTGGTGCAGGCGAAGCAGCAGTGAAACTTCCTGCTAAAGACGTTCCACTAGGAGATAAAACCAATGCAGTTGCTTGAGCATTAGGAGTCTTACATGCAGGTGGTGCAACAATATTGACTGTATAATCTTCTATCTGACCATACGTTATAGTACCACATACAGGAGCATATCCGGTTAATATTCTATTGATAACCCTCATTCTTGTTGCTCCAATGGTTGCCGAAATAGGAACATTTATTGTAGTGGTAAAAGCGTTAGTTGCTGTATTATTGCTGCCTAATTGTATTTCTTCACCAGCTTCAAATGTCCCATTGTTGTTCCAGTCAAACCAAATACTAGTATAGTGAGTATTCCCATTTAATCCAATTATTGAAACTGTTATTGTATAACTAGTTCCAGCAGTAAGGGTTGTAGAAATTGAACTAAAATTTTCATATCCAGTAGTTCCAACCACTGCATTATTTATAGTGTTAAAACTTACAGAAGAAATAGCGTAAACATTAGTTGCTGTCGAAGAACAATAATTCCAACAGCCTGTTCCAATTGGCGAAGTAATAACCACGTCGTCTGAAGTACTTCCACATCTTCCATTATCAATAGTCCAACGTAATGTTGCGGAACTTCCAATTGGTAATCCCGTAATTGTTGAGGTTGGGGAATTTGGAGAAGTTATAGTTGCAGTTCCTGATATAAGAGTCCAAGTTCCAGTTCCGAATGCCGGAGTGTTTCCAGCTAAAGTAGCAGTAGTTGCACAAGCAGTTAAGCTTTGATTTGACCCTGCGTCTGCTATTGTATTTGTTGGACAGGTGAAAGTTAATATTATGTACCCACCAGCACCATTTCCTCCTAAACTATTTTTAGTACCACCACCACCGCCACCACCATAATTTCCTCCAATTATTCCATCGGCAAAGTTTACGGTATTTCCAGCTCCACCAGAACCAGCATTTCCTCCTCCAGAAGCACCTCCAGGAGCTCCTGTAGTCGTACCGCCGTTTCCAGTTGTTCCAGCTCCTCCTCCACCTCCTCCACTATATGTTGTAGTTCCCGCAGCTCCCGTGCCTCCAGTTGATGTTCCGCCAGTACCACCTGCGCCACCGGTTGGAATGTTGTTATATCCTTTTCCTCCAAAACCAGGATTTGCAGTTATAGATGTGACTGCAAATACAGCTGTAGATGCTGTTCCGTTAGAGCCATTAGCTGTTGTGCCATTACTTGTAGTTCCGCCAGCACCTCCAGTTCCAACGGTTATTGTATATGAAGTGCCGGGTATTACAGCTACTGAAGTATTTTTAGTATAGGCGCCACCGCCACCGCCACCGCCACCGTATTTATTGGTACCTCCACCATATCCACCTCCACCTCCACCTCCATATGCTTCAACTTGGATAGAAGTTACTCCTTGAGGACAAATCCAAGTACCTGATGTTGTATATGTAGAAGGTGATTGTGCGTATAATGAATTTCCATAAAAAATAGAAATTAAAGCAATCAAAATTATTTGATATTGTAAAATTAATTTTATATTATTTATCAATACGCTATCGAAATAAATATAGATTTTTTTCATAATTTCTCTATTATGTTTTTGACTTACAAAAATATTTAAATAAAAGCCAACGGAATCTTTTATTAGATGACAAACCATAAAAATCGTTGAAATACATTTTGTTAAATTTATAATTGACAATCATGGTGTAAAGGCTTACAAATCTTCGAATTATGCTTAATTTAATATATCGATTTCGTAATTTTTTATTGCTTAAATAGTAGTTTTTTTGATTCATTTATATTGAATAAGTAAAATCAATCTTTATTTTACTACTTTTGAATTTCAATTTTTTAGAATGAAATATTTAATATTAAAGTTGTTTTTATTTCCACTATTGGTTGTGGCTCAAACTGATTTTGATAAAGCAGAAAAGTACTATGAGAAAGGACAAATTTCTCTAGCAAGGGTTCTTTTTGAAAATATTGTTAAAGAAAATCCAAATCACCTAAAAGCCTTAGAGTATTTAGGGGATATTCAAGGAAGTATAAAGAATTGGGACAAGACAATTTTTTATTACGAAAAAATAAAAAATCTAAAACCTACTGTAGCTAACTATCATTATAAATACGGTGGAGCATTGGGAATGAAAGCCAAAGAAAGTAATAAATTCAAAGCATTAGGAATGATCGGAGAGGTAAAAGCTTCATTCGAAAAAGCCATACAATTAAATCCTAAGCACATTGATGCCCGATGGGCATTGATAGAGTTATATTTGCAATTGCCAGGTATTGTTGGAGGCAGTGAATCAAAAGCAAAAAGATATTCAAATGAGTTGGCTTTAATTTCGCCAGTTGATGGTTCTCTTTCAAGAGGCTATATCTCAGAATATTTTGAAAGATACGAAGATGCTATAAAACAATATAAACTTGCCATTGAAATAGGGAAATCTAAAGTTTGCTATCAAAAATTAGCCGATTTATATAAGAATAAGATGAATCAACCTGAAAAAGCGAAACAAGTTTTAGAAGAGTTTGAGAAGAAAAAAGGGTAATTTATTTGTAATTTGAAAGACTTAAAAGAGAAAATAATAATGCGTACACATTTCATAGCCATTGGCGGAGCTGCCATGCACAATTTAGCTTTAGCGTTACATAATAAAGGATATCAAGTAACAGGTAGTGATGATGCTATTTTTGAACCATCAAAATCTCGATTAGATAAAAAAGGGTTGTTGCCACAAGAAATGGGCTGGTTTCCAGAAAAAATAACTGAAAATGTAGATGCAATAATTCTAGGAATGCATGCTAAAGCCGATAACCCTGAATTATTAAAAGCGCAAGAGTTAGGTCTAAAAATTTATTCGTATCCAGAGTTTTTGTATGAACAATCAAAAAATAAAACCCGAGTAGTTATTGGAGGTTCTCACGGAAAAACAACCATAACTTCTATGATTTTGCACGTCATGCATTTTCACGGCATCAATGTCGATTATATGGTAGGAGCACAGCTAGAAGGTTTTGATACCATGGTTCATCTTACTGAAAATAATGATTTTATTGTTTTAGAGGGTGATGAATATTTGTCCTCGCCCATAGATAGACGCCCTAAATTTCATTTATATCAACCCAATATTGCCTTAATTTCTGGAATTGCATGGGATCATATCAATGTTTTTCCGACTTATGATTTCTATGTAGAACAATTTCAAATTTTTATTAGTAAAATTACTAACGGAGGAATATTAGTATACAATGAAGATGATTCCGAAGTAAAAAGAGTAGCAGAGGCTGCGACAAATCCAATTCGGAAATTACCGTATTCAACGCCAAAGTATAAAGTAGAAAACGGAAAGACATTATTAGCAACTCCAGAGGGCGATATGCCAATTGAAGTATTTGGTGCCCATAACTTAAATAATCTTGCTGGTGCAAAGTGGATTTGTCAGAATATGGGAGTTGATGAAGCCGATTTTTACGAAGCAATAGCTACTTTTAAAGGGGCTTCTAAACGATTGGAAAAAATTGCTGAAAGTAAAACCAAAGTAGCCTATAAAGATTTTGCACATTCGCCAAGTAAAGTTTCAGCTACAACAAAAGCAGTCAAAGAACAATATCCAAGCCGAACGTTAATTGCTTGTCTAGAATTACACACCTATAGTAGTTTGAATGCCGAATTTCTAAAAGAATACCAAGGAGCATTAGAGTTCGCCGATGTTGCAGTTGTGTTTTATTCTCCTGATGCAGTCAAAATTAAACAACTAGACGAGGTGTCTTACGACCAAATAGCGAAAGCTTTTAACCGTGAAGATTTAATTATTTATACCAATCCAAAAGACTTTAAAGACTATCTTTTCAATATCAATTTTGAAAATTCTGCACTGTTATTGATGAGTTCAGGAAATTATGGCGGATTAAATTTTGATGAGGTAAAAGCATTAATCACTAGTTAATAATTATTTTAAATAAATCAGCAATGTCTGAAAGCGCATCATTTCCTATAACAAATTGGAACGAAGACGATAAGCCTCGCGAAAAGCTAATGCTAAAAGGCAAACAAGCGTTAAGTGATGCCGAGTTGATTGCAATTTTAATTGGTTCAGGAAGTCGAAATGAAAGTGCTGTTCAATTGAGCCAACGCATTTTGTCAAGCGTTGATAATAATTTGAATACCTTAGGAAAAATGTCCATTCAGCAGCTCATGACCTTTAAAGGAATTGGGGAAGCAAAAGCAATAGCTATTCTTGCTGCAATGGAATTAGGGCGAAGACGACGAGCTGAAGAAGCACTTGAGTTGCAAAAAATTACTTCTAGTAAATCTATTTATGAATTAATGCAACCTATTATTGGCGAATTAGCGCATGAAGAATTTTGGATTATTTATTTAAACAATTCCAATAAAGTGCTTTCAAAATCTCAATTGAGTAAAGGCGGAATTACAGGTACACTTGTTGATGTTCGTTTGGTATTTAAAACAGTTTTAGAAACAGGTGCTGTAAGTATTATTCTCTGTCACAATCATCCCTCAGGAATGCTAAAGCCGAGTGAAGCTGACAAGCAAATCACGCAAAAAATAAAACGAGCTGGAGAAAGTCTAGATATTAGGGTTTTAGACCATTTGATAGTTGCTGAGAATCATTATTATAGTTTTGCTGATGAAGGGATACTTTAAAAATAATACATTTAGTACAAAATAAATACACTTTGAAAACGATTATTACAGATGTTTTTTTTGATTTAGATCATACGCTTTGGGATTTTGAAAAGAACTCTGCATTGGCTTTTGAAACTATTTTCAAAAATTACCAGATTGAGATTGATTTAGATAAATTCCTCGTACATTATGTTCCAATAAACCTAAAATATTGGGAAATGTATCGTACGGAACAAATTACCCAAACCCAATTAAGATACGGAAGATTAAAAGATACTTTCGATTTAATACAATATCAAATTGATGATGATAAAATTAATTTTTTATCAGATAAATACATTTATTATTTGCCTAAATACAATCATCTTTTTGATGGTACTATAGAAATTTTAGAATATCTAAAACCAAAATACAAGTTACATATAATTACCAATGGTTTTGCAGAAATTCAAAACAACAAATTAAATAATGCGAATATCAATCATTATTTTCAAACCATTACAAATTCTGAAATGGCTGGTGTAAAAAAGCCAAATCCAATTATTTTTCAACATGCTTTAGTTAAATCAAAAGCTAAAAAAGAAAATAGTATTATGATTGGCGATTGTATAGAAGCTGATATTTATGGAGCCATTCATTCAGGATTTGACGCTATTTTATTTAATGAACATAAGAAAACCATTCCTGAAAATATTAAACAAGTACATCATTTATTAGAATTAAAAGAGCACTTATAAGCTATGAAAAAAAACGTTTTTATTATTTTATTTTCTCTAGCTCTAAACCTCTCTTTTTCGCAATCTGTTAATGAGTATAAATATGCTTTAGTTCCATCAAAATTCAGTTTTCTAAACGAAGTTGATCAATACAAATTGAATACGTTAACAAAATTATTAATGGGTAAATATGGATTCGTTGCTTTTTTAGACAATGAGGATTTTCCGGAGGATGTTTTAAAGAATAACTGTAACAAAGTATATGTAAATGTTTTAAAATCTGGCGGCGTCTTTACCACTAAATTGAGTATTGTTTTAAAAGACTGTAAAAATAATATTTTGTTTACAACTACCGAAGGAAAGAGTAGAGAAAAAGAATTTAAAGTCGCTTATAATGTAGCACTTCGTGATGCATTCAAATCGTTTGAAACTTTAAAGCATGAGTATTCTCCCAAAGATTCGTTGCCAATTGTAGCAAGCATAGAGAATCAAAAAAATAAAATAGAACAAAAAGATTATTCTTTGCAAGAAAATAAAGAGATGCTTTTAGCTCAACCTATTTCAAATGGTTTTCAGTTAATTGATGCAAGTCCTAAAGTAATTTTAAAGATATTTAAAACCTCATTGCCAACTACTTTTTTAGCAACAAAAGAACAAGTTCAGGGAGTTTTGATTCAAAAAGACAATCAATGGTTTTTTGAATACTACCAAAATGAAACATTGATTTCAGAATTAATTTATGTTAAGTTTTAAAAGGACTAAATATTTATTATCTATATGAATAGTTAAAAAACAATTGATTTAGTATATTTTGTTCTCAGTTTCTAAAATAATCACAGCAGATTATATCGCCTATTTCATCTTTTTTATTTTTATAGTTTCTTTAGAATTTGTGAATTTTCGGTTTAAAATTTTACTAATATAAAAACCGCAACATCACTGTTGCGGTTTCAAAAATATTTTCAAAGAATTTCTTATTCTACAATTTTTTTCATCGCAGTCATTGCAGCACGAAGTTCAGCACCGCAAATTTCGATAGAGTGGTTACGGATAGCCGCATTCACTTTTACCAATTCGAAATTGTCCACTTGTCCGTTACTAGTTGTATTGTAGTTTTTCCCAATGATGTTCGTTTCGACTGTTTTCATAAAATCAGTCAAAAGTGGTTTACATGCATGGTCAAATAAATAACAACCGTATTCAGCTGTATCAGAAATAACGCGGTTCATTTCGAACAATTTCTTACGAGCAATTGTGTTAGCAATAAGTGGTGTTTCGTGTAACGATTCGTAGTAAGCCGATTCATTTTTAATACCAGAGCAAGTCATGGTTTCGTATGCTAACTCAACCCCTGATTTTACGAAAGCAACCATCAAAGTAGCGTTATCGAAATATTCTTGTTCAGAAATTTCAACGTTCCCAGCAGGCGTTTTTTCGAAATCAGTTTGACCAGTAGCTTCACGCCAAGTCAATAAGTTTTTGTCTCCAGCCGCCCAGTCTTCCATCATTGTTTTAGAGAATTCGCCAGACAAAATATCATCCATGTGTTTCACAAACAACGGACGCATGATATCTTTTAATTCTTCTGAAATTTTGAAAGCTTCAATTTTAGCAGGATTAGAAAGACGATCCATCATATTCGTGATACCACCAATTTTTAAGGCTTCGGTAATTACTTCCCAACCGTATTGTACCAATTTTGAAGCATATCCGGCATCAATTCCTTTTTCAACCATTTTGTTGAAACTCAAAATAGAACCTGTTTGCAACAATCCACAAAGAATGGTTTGTTCTCCCATTAAATCTGATTTTACCTCAGCAACGAATGAAGAAAGTAAAACTCCAGCTCTATGTCCGCCAGTTCCTACGCAATATGCTTTTGCAATATCAAGTCCGTCACCGTTAGGATCGTTGTCTGAGTGAACAGCAATTAGTGTTGGCACACCAAAACCACGTAAATATTCGTGACGCACTTCAGAAGCTGGCGATTTTGGCGCAATCATTACCACTGTTAAATCTTTACGGATTTGAGTTCCTTCT
Organism: Flavobacterium myungsuense; assembly: GCF_042677265.1. NCBI lineage: Bacteria > Pseudomonadati > Bacteroidota > Flavobacteriia > Flavobacteriales > Flavobacteriaceae > Flavobacterium > Flavobacterium myungsuense. Next base: position 67,904 of record NZ_JBHTIZ010000021.1, read on the forward strand.
TCAACGATATTAAAACCGTGAGAGTAAGAAAGACATGCCCCTTGTTTCATCAAAGGCACGATTTTGTTGATTACTGATGTATGTTGTTTGTCTGGAGCTAAATTAGATACTAAATCAGCAGTTGGAATTATTTCTTCGAAAGTTCCTACTTCAAAACCGTTTTCTACCGCATTTTGATACGATGCTCTTTTGTTATCGATAGCTTCTTGACGTAAAGCGTATGCTACATGAAGTCCGCTATCGCGCATGTTTTGACCTTGAGCCAATCCTTGAGCACCGCAACCTATGATTACAATTTTTTTTCCGATTAGTTTTTTAACACCATCTGCAAATTCGCTAGTTTGCATAAAATCACATTTTCCTAATTCCTGTACTTTAAGACGGTGTGGAAGTGAATTGAAATAATTTGCCATTTTTTTTGTTTTAATTTTAAGTATTTATTAATTCTATTGTCTTTTCTCTTTATTCTATTATCTATGCTCTTTTGAAGCTACATTTGAAAAATCATACTTTTATGATTCAAAAATTCGTTGTTTATAGGTTTTTTTGTTGGGTCATTTATCTCCATATTCAAAACCCTTTTATGAACACCTTCACTCGATTTAATAATGGCTATGCGAGAACTTTTTACAAATTCTATTAAACCATATTTATCTAATTCTTTCAATAAATTATCAATCTCTTCGTCTTGACCGGTAGTTTCAAAAACAGTATAATCTTCTCGAATTACTACTGTTCTAGCTCCATATTTTCTTAATAATCGTTCTACTTTTACTTCTTTCATGATTACAGAAGTAGGTACTTTATAGAGTGCTATTTGTTGCCAAATAATTTCATCATTCGTGTTGTAATTTACTTTGAATACATCAACCATCTTTTCCATTTGGCGCGCCAAATTTTTAACAACAACTTCGGTTTCTTCTACAACAATCGTAAATCGATGGATATTATCAATTTCGCTTGGGGATGTATTTAAGCTCTCTAAATTAATCTTTCTTCTAGAAAACATAATGGCTAATCTGTTAAGAAGACCCACCTGATTTTCAGTGTAAACGGTTAATGTAAATTCCTGTTTCATTTTGATTATTTTAGATTTCTTCTTTACTTAATACAATTTCAGCCACTCCTTTTCCTTGAGGAACCATAGGGAATACATTGTCTTCATGAATTACAGCTACTTCTAAAAGAAACGAACTTGGATGATCTAACATCTCTTTTACACTTTCTCTTAACTGGTCTCTTTCTGAAACGTGTTTTCCAGCTATGTTATAGGCATTTGCCACTTTAACAAAATCAGGACTTGTAATGTCAGTATAGGAATATCTTTTTTCATGAAAAAGTTCTTGCCATTGACGCACCATTCCTAAAAAGCTATTATTAAGAATTAAGATTTTTACATTAGGCTGAAATTGCATGATCGTTCCTAATTCTTGAAGATTCATTTGTGCGCCACCATCACCCATTATAGCAACCACATGTCTTTCTGGTGCTCCAAATTTAGCTCCAATAGCTGCTGGAAGAGCAAACCCCATTGTGCCTAATCCTCCACTAGTAATATTACTTCGTTTGATGTTTTGCTTGGTATATCTGCAGGCTACCATTTGGTGTTGCCCCACATCGGTTACAATTACCGCATCTCCACCTGTTAAGTCATTTAATACACTTATAACTTCTCCCATAGTTAATCCTCCTTCAGTAGGATTTAACTCTTTTTGGATTACTGTTTTTTCTTCTTTTTCTCTTTTTTTATCGAATTCGGCAAACCATTCTGGGTGCGATTTTTTTTCAATTAAAGCAGTAAGCAATGGTAACGTTTCTTTGCAATCTCCCCATACGGGTACTGTAGTTTGTACATTTTTATCTATTTCAGCTGGGTCAATATCAAGATGTACGACTTTAGCTTGTTTGGCATATTTGTCTAAACGACCAGTAACTCTATCATCAAAACGCATACCTACTGCAATCAAGACATCACATTCATTGGTTAAATAATTTGGCCCATAGTTTCCGTGCATGCCTAGCATTCCCACTGCTAACGGATGATCAGTAGGTATGGCGCTCATTCCCATAATAGTCCAAGCAGTTGGAATTCCTGATTTTTCAATAAAATCAATAAATTCTTGTTCGGCATTTCCTAATAAAACACCTTGGCCAAAAATGATAAATGGTTTTTTTGCTTGATTAATTAAAGCAGCGGCTTTTTCTATATATTCATTACGAATAATTGGTTTAGGTCTATAACTTCTTATATGTATGCAAGGTCTATAGCCAATGTAATCAAACAATTGCATTTGAGCATTTTTTGTTATATCAATTACAACTGGACCTGGGCGTCCGCTTTTTGCTATAAAAAAGGCTTTTGCTAAAATTTCAGGAATTTCTTTAGCATCAGTTACTTGATAATTCCATTTGGTAATAGGTGTAGTTATATTTATAATGTCAGTTTCCTGAAAAGCGTCGGTGCCTAAAAGATGAGCAAAGACTTGGCCCGTAATACATACTAAAGGTGTAGAATCAATAAGCGCATCAGCCAAACCAGTAACCAAATTTGTAGCGCCTGGACCACTTGTTGCAAACACGACTCCTGTTTTCCCGCTCACTCTAGCATATCCTTGTGCAGCGTGTATTGCCCCTTGTTCGTGACGTACTAATATGTGATTTAACTTATCACTAAAATCATATAGCGCATCATATATTGGCATAATCGCACCGCCAGGATATCCGAAGATAGTATCTACTTTTTCAGATAAAAGAGCATCAATTACAGCTAAACTTCCAGTTGTATTTACAACTTGTTTATTTGTGTTTTTTATATCAGAGCTTTGCAATATTTCCATTTTTGTTGAATTTATGATTCATCTGTAACGCATCCCTCAGAAGCGGTTTTAACCAATTGAGCATATTTATATAGAACTCCATTTGTAGCTTTAAGTTTAGGAGTAACGAATGATTTTCTTCTTTCTTCTAATTCTTTATCACTAATGTCAAGTTGTATTTTATTGTTTACAGCATCTAAGATTATAGTGTCGCCATCATTTATAAAGGCAATTGCTCCACCATCATAAGCTTCAGGTGTAATATGACCAACAACAAATCCGTGCGTACCACCACTGAATCTTCCATCTGTAATTAACGCGACACTTTTTCCTAATCCAGCACCAATAATTGCTGATGTAGGCTTTAACATTTCTGGCATTCCTGGACCTCCTTTAGGACCAACATAGCGAATAACTACAACATCTCCAGCTTTTATTTTTTTGTCTTCAATGCCTTGAATTAATTCTTTTTCGCCATCAAAAACTCTTGCAGGACCAACAAATTTTTCCCCTTCTTTACCAGTAATTTTTGCAATTGAACCTTTTTCGGCTATATTTCCGTATAAAATTTGAAGATGTCCAGTTTTTTTAATTGGATTTTCAATAGGACGAATTATGTTTTGATCTTCAAAATCAATGTCTTTCACGTGTTTTAAATTTTCTGCAAGTGTTTCCCCAGTAACTGTTATACAATTTCCGTGTAACATCCCTTTGCTTAACAAATATTTTAAAACCATAGGAACTCCACCTTTTTCATGTAAGTTTTGCATTAAATAATTTCCTCCTGGTTTAAAATCGGCAATTAATGGAGTTTTGTTACTAATTCTCTGAATGTCATCAATTGTAATATTAACTCCTACACTTTTTGCCATTGCAATCATGTGTAAAACTGCATTCGTACTTCCTCCAAGTGCAACAATAGCAGTAAGTGCGTTTTCAAAAGCTTCAAAAGTCATGATGTCTTTTGGGCAAATATTTTTTTCTAATAGAATTTTAATATAGTGAGAAGATCGTTTGCATTCTTCAATTTTTTCATCACTAATAGCTGGATTCGAGCTTGAATAAGGAAGACTCATTCCTAGTGTTTCTATTGCAATCGCCATGGTATTAGCAGTATACATTCCGCCACAAGCGCCAGCACCTGGACAAGAATTTTTTACGATATTCTTAAATTCCTCTTCAGATATTTTACCAGCAATTTTTTCTCCTAAAGCCTCAAATGCAGAAACGATATTTAAATCTTTTCCTTGATATTTTCCCGGAGCAATCGTTCCTCCATAAACCATAATTGATGGACGATTCAATCTTCCCATTGCGATAATTGCTCCAGGCATATTTTTATCGCAACCAGGCACTGCAATAACAGCATCATAATAATGTCCCGCAACAACACTTTCTATACTGTCAGCAATTATTTCGCGACTAACTAAAGAATAACGCATACCATCTGTTCCGTTTGTAATTCCGTCACTGATGCCAATTGTATTAAAAATAAGACCAACCATTTCCGCAGCATTAACCTCTACTTTTATATAGGAAGCCAAATGATTTAGGTGCATATTACAGGTATTTCCATCATAACCCATAGAAGCAATTCCTACAAAAGGCTGTGCTAATTTTTTTTCATCAAGTCCAATTCCGTATAGCATAGCCTGAGAAGCAGGTTGAGTTGGGTCTTGCGTTACTGTTTTGCTGTATCTATTTAATTCCATTTTTTTTAATCGTTTTTAACTGTTTTTTATAGAGAATGCAAAAATAGTGTTTTTTTATGCTTTTTATAAAGTTGTTTTTTATGCATTACAGTGTTAAACTATATGTAAATATTTATAAGCTATTGTTTTTTAATGTTTTACGTAAAGAAGTATTACGACGGTAAAATTTCCTGTAGGCTATTTTTATTCCAAATTTCTCTAAAAATAATTTCAAATAATCCCTGTTTTTTTTGCATTAATTTTAATATATTGAGATTATAAAAACAAAATCCCAACTTTTTAGTAAAAGTCGGGAAAGTATTGAGGATTTTATAATTATGCTATTATAATTACTTTTTTATAATTGGTGGGTATAAAACTAGAATTTTAGAAACGAAATTTTTAATATTTTCGTCTTTTTTATTGGTATCTTTTGTTAAATTTCCTTCACCCTCGCCTTGCCAAATAAGTTCTTTTTTCTTTGCATCAATTAAGTCTATGATAAGAATGCCTTCTATTGAAGTTGATACCATCGTATTTCCACCCCAAAAAGGACTCCAACCCCAACCCCAGCCAAATCCCCAACCATAATTAAATTGGTTCACATCAACATTTTTTTCTGCTTTAGTATTAATGTTGATGAGCATATCTGGAGTTTCACTTTTAGTAAATCCTTTTGAAGTCATTTCTTCATCAATAGAACGAAGAATCCTTTTTTTGTCTAAATCAGAAATCTCTACGTTATCAATTCCTGTTTTATAAAAAGCATAGGTCTTGTAAATTGAAAAGTCTACATTCTTATCGTAGTCAGAATACACTCTAACAGAGCTACATGAAGCTAGAAAAAGTATTAAAAAAAGAAGTGATGGGTGTTTTGTTTTCATGATTAAATTATTATGACTAATTTATATTTATTGGTCAATTATTACAATTTTAGTAAGTATTCTTAACAAACAATTCCCTAAAAGATTTATAAATCTTAAGGATAAATTTATTTGAAAAGTTAAATTATAAAACACAATAATCATACCAAATAACCCGCTTAAACATGCAAAAAAAATAGAGGTAAGACTTGTTTTTTAAGTATTTAAACTCGTATAATTTTAACACAAATCATATTTAATAATGCCAGACTAAACTATTAGATAATTCGATTGTTTAATGTACAAAAATATAGTTAAGTTATTTTTTTACTTCTCCAGTTTTTTTATCAAAACCATAGGGGCAATGTCTACAGCCACTTTTGCAACAATACCCTCTTTTTAGATGGTATTTTTCGGTAAAACATTTATAACCTTCGGGGGTATAATAGAAATCTTCTGTGTCAACTGAAATATTTTCTTTATTTTGCTCGTTCATATAACAAATTTATAAACTAAATAGATAATGTTGATTATTATTTCTAAATTTTTAATTCCGAAAGGGTTTAGAGCAATGACAATTTTTCCTTTTATAGTAATTAGAAAAGATTTAGACGCTAAAAATTTAGTTTTAATCAATCATGAAAAAATTCATCTTCGACAGCAATTAGAATTATTGTTTTTACCGTTCTATTTTATCTATATGTTAGATTATTTTCTAAAAACAGTTCGATATAAAGACAAGAAGATTGCTTATAGAAATATTATTTTTGAAAGAGAAGCCTATTCAAATGAAAGCGACATGAATTATTTAAAGAAAAGAGCATTTTGGAATTGGCGAAAATATTTATAAGGAATAGCTGTTAAATGAAAATGTTTTCAAGACTTTTTCTAAATTAATTTATATTCTTTTTCTTACATAATTATGTTTGCAAAATCTTAAAAATCAGATGAAAAACAAATTTAGTAGACGAATAAGCAAAAGTATCGATTTGTTTTAAAATTTTAAAATCTATATATATTTTTTGCTAACTTTGTGGCTTGTAGTACAATTATGAAAAAAATTATTTCCTATATATTTTTATTTTTTGCAGGCCAAACAATAATCGCACAACTTTATGTAAGTCCTAACAGTTATATGTATGTTGCAGATAACTATGTTTATGTAAATCAAGATATAAATATTCAAAATGCTGGAAACATTTACTTTAGAAATGAATCACAATTGTTACAAGGTACTACCAGTGTTTCAGCAAATCAAGGAACAGGAAAATTATCAGTTTTTCAAGAGGGAACTGAAAATAATTATGCCTATAATTATTGGTGCTCTCCTGTTGGAGAATTAGCTAGTTCAGGAAATGGCCTTTTTGGAGTTTCTATGTTACATAGACCAACTGATTTAACAGCTAGTACTCCTGCAATACTTATACCTACTTTAGACGGAGTAGCAACAAACTCAAGTTTGTCAATCGCTTCACGTTGGGTTTTTAAATTTTTATCATCTACAAATTATTCGCAATGGTTTCAAGTTGGTTCGGCTTCAACTATACAAGCAGGCGAAGGTTTTACAATGAAAGGAATTGGGGGTTCGGACAATACAACCGTACTAGATGGTAGACTTTTATCAGGATTGCCTTCAGGGACTGGAATTCAAAATAATCCTGGTTCTAAACAACGTTATGATTTTAGAGGAAAACCCAATGATGGGAATATCAATATAACTGTGGGTGCTGGAGGTTTACTAACTTTAACTGGTAATCCGTATCCATCAGCTATTAATTTAAACATGTTTTTACATGAAAATAGTGTTGGAACGGGAGTTATTTCAGGAGCTGCTTATTTCTGGGAACACGATCCGGGTGTTAATTCTCATGTATTAGTTGCCTACAGAGGTGGTTATGGCATTTATGTAGCGAATGGACCTGACCCAATTTTAGATCCTGGAACCTACACAGCAGCAACTTGGGTATATTATAACGGCGATGGTACACAAAACTTATCTCCTCCTGGTGCAACTCCTACTGGCGGTACTTACAAAAGAATGTTTTCTCCAATTGGTCAAGGGTTCATGGTTGATGGCACATCAGGTGGAACAGCAGTAATGAAAAATTCGTATCGTGTTTTTAGAAAAGAGGGTGTGGCTAATGATTCACAATTTCATAGAAGTGCTAAGCCAAGTGAGTTTTGGGATGAAATACCAAATGTAGCTGGAATAGATTATACCAAACATTCAAAAAAAGAATTACCTCAAATAAAAATTCATACTATAATTAACAATGATTTCGTAAAGCAAATGGTTTTGGCTTTTAATCCAAATACAACTGATGGTTATGATATAGGAAAAGATGCAAAATCTGCCGATAAAAATTTAGCAAGCGATACTTATTTTCCTTTAGACAATAAAAACGAGTATGTTATAAGTACTTTGCCTTTTGATGTCGAGAAAAGAATTCCTTTTGCAGTTAAATGTAAAGAAAGAACAATATTTAAGTTTATGGTCGGGAGTTTGCCAAATTTTGATTTAGCAGATGAAATCTACGTTTATGATAAAGTAACGGGTCTTTACCACGATATTATAAATGGGTATTACGAAGTAACTTTGGATAACGGTTCAGAAGACCGATTTGAAATTACATTTAAAAACGCATCTTTAAGTTCAGCAGATTTGTCTAATATTAAAAGTTGTATGGTTTTTCAAGATAATGACTCTGAATTGTTAACGATTGATAATCCGAAATTATTGGATTTAAAAACATGTTCCATTTATGATATTTCAGGAAAGTTAATCTTCAATACGAAACAATTAGGTTCAAATAATCGATATACTTTTACATCTTCATCTTTTAGTGACGGTGTTTATGTTGTAAAATTGAATACCAAGGACAATCTAGAAATTACTAAAAAAATTATTATTTCTAAAAAATAACTGTAGTATAAATTTGAAATCAAATCTCCTCGAAAGGGAGATTTTTTTTTTGAAATATATCCTGCTTAAATACTTAAATTTGCTTTATGCAATCCATCAATCAAAAGATAGAATTACCTTTTTCATCTAATTGTACCCTTTATATAAAAAGGGAAGATTTGATTCATCCAATAGTTTCAGGAAATAAATTCCGAAAATTAAAGTACAATATTCTTCAAGCGAAAGCAGAAAAGAAAACAAAAATACTCACTTTTGGAGGAGCCTTTTCCAATCACATTGCTGCCGTTGCCTTTGCAGCAAAAGAAAATGGTCTTCAATCGGTAGCAATAATAAGAGGTGATGAACTCGAAAATGAAGTTAGTGAAAACCCAACTTTATCATTTGCTCGAAATTGTGGTATGCATTTTGAGTTTGTTTCTAGAGAAAACTACAGAAAAAAAGCGGAGCTGGAATTTATCGAAAATCTAAAAGAAAAAAATGGTGATTTCTATCTTATTCCTGAAGGTGGTACCAATGAATTGGCGATTAAAGGCTGTCAGGAGATTTTGAATGAAGATGACAATGCATTTAATTATATTTGTTGTTCAGTAGGAACTGGAGGTACAATTTCGGGAATCATAAACAGTACAAATAAGCATCAAAAAGTTTTAGGATTTTCGGCTTTAAAAGGCGATTTTTTGAAAGATGAAATTCGTAAATTTGCAAATAATAATCGATGGGATTTAATTCCTGATTATCATTTTGAAGGGTACGGGAAAATAAATAATGAGTTAGTTGCGTTTATAAATACATTTTACAAACAAACTAAAATTCCTTTGGATTCCATTTATACAGGAAAAATGCTTTTTGGTGTTTTCGACCTAATAAAAAAAGGATTTTTCCCTGTGAATTCTAAGATTTTAGTCATTCATACAGGGGGAATTCAAGGAAACCAAGGAATGAATATTAAATTAAAATACAAAAATTTACCATTAATTCAGTATCATGATTAATAAAATTATAATTTTTCTTTTTGTTATTATGCTTGTAGGATGTTCAACTCAACAACCAATAGTTAGAACAACCAAGCCTCCGTATAAAAAGCCAACTGCAGTAGTTGTAAATACACCTAAAAAGCCAGTTCCTACAAAAACTGAAACTACTACAAAGTCTTCAACAACTAAAACATCTACAACTAACCAAAATACAAATCAGAATTCGCAGTCAGAAATTCTAGAAGCTACAACGCGAGTAAAAGTGACAACGGCTATGGTTTTAGACTATATTTCAAAATACAAGGATGTCGCTAAAAGTAATATGAAGCAATACGGTATTCCGTCAAGTATCATTTTAGGTCAAGGCATTCTTGAATCGGGTGCTGGAACGGGACCTTTAAGCTCATTAGCCAACAATCATTTCGGTATTAAATGTCATAAAGGATGGACAGGACCAAGTGTTAAGTATGATGATGATGAGGCTCAAGAGTGTTTTAGAAAATATGAATTACCTAACGAATCTTATAAAGACCACGCCTTATTTCTTACCAGTAGAGCGTGGTATTTACCCTTATTCGACCTAGAAAAAGACGACTATAAACAATGGGCAATAGGGTTAAAAAAAGCAGGTTATGCCACAGATCCTAAATATCCTGAAAAATTAATCGGAATTATAGAACGTTATCAACTCAATAAATACGATTCTGAAGTTTTAGGAACGGAGTATATTCCTTTAAACACTAAAGACCAGATTTCGTTAAAGTCTAATTTATATCAAGTTAGTCAAGGAGATACTTTGTATTCTATTTCAAAAAAATTCAATATAACTATTGAGGATTTAAAAAAGAAGAACAATATAGGTGAAAACACAATCTCATTAGGTCAAAATCTTATAATCAAATAATTGTATGTTGTATCAAAGAAGCAGTCAGCTTTTTGCTGAAGCTGAAAAAGTAATTCCCGGAGGCGTCAACTCTCCTGTTCGTGCCTTTAAAGCAGTAGGAGGAACCCCAATTTTCGTTAAAAGTGCTAAAGGAGCTTACCTTTATGATGAAGACGGAAACCGATTGATAGATTATATTAATTCTTGGGGGCCAATGGTTTTAGGTCATGCTTTTGAACCGGTTGTAGAATCGGTAATTAGTCGTGCTAAATTAGGAACTTCTTATGGAATGCCTACAGCTTTAGAGACAGAAATTGCTGCTTTGGCTGTTGCAATGGTTCCTAATATTGATAAGATACGATTTGTAAATTCAGGTACTGAAGCCTGTATGAGTGCAGTTCGTTTGGCTCGTGGTTTTACCAAAAAAGATAAAATTATCAAATTTGCAGGTTGCTATCACGGACATTCCGATTCATTTTTGATTCAGGCTGGCAGCGGAGCGGTTACTTTTGGAACTCCAAATAGTCCAGGAGTTACAGCAGGAACTGCGAAAGATACTTTATTGGCTCGTTATAATGATTTAGAAAATGTTACCCAGTTAATTGAAGCCAATAAAAATGAAATTGCCGCAATTATAATAGAGCCCGTTGCTGGAAATATGGGATGTATTCCTCCAAAAGAGGGGTTTTTAGAAGGATTAAGAAAACTCTGTTCTGCTAATGATATTTTATTGATTTTTGATGAGGTCATGACAGGATTTCGTTTGGCTAAAGGCGGTGTTCAGGAATTATATAACATTAAGGCCGATATTGTTTGCTTCGGAAAAGTTATTGGCGGTGGACTTCCAGTGGGTGCATTTGCTGCTCGTTCAGCAATTATGAATTATTTAGCTCCTATTGGTCCAGTATATCAAGCAGGAACGTTATCAGGAAATCCTTTGGCTATGGCAGCGGGATTAGCCATGTTACAAGCATTAAATACCGATGCTGCTGTTTTTCAAAGATTAGAAGATAAAACGGCTTATTTAGAAAACGGTATCCGAAAAGTGTTAACTAAAAACAAAGTAACTTTTACCATAAATAGGGTAGGCTCAATGATTTCTGTTCATTTTGATGAATCGCCTGTTGTCGATTTTCAAAGTGCTGCTAAGGGGGACAATGAAACTTTTAAAAAATTCTTTCACGGATTATTGAATGAAGGAATTTATATTGCACCTTCTGCATATGAAACATGGTTTATAACTGACGCTTTGACATATGAAGATTTAGATTTTACCATTCAAGCTATTGATAAAGTATCGAAAACATTTTAGAAGCAAAGGCTTTCTTCTTTCTCTCCTTCGGGAAGGGGCGGGTTGAGAAAAAAAACTTCCGGTACCAGCCGGAAGTTCTAATAAATAACCTATTTAATCTTGTCTTTTACTTTGAGGTTTCCCTTTAGATTTACCTTGACGATTCTGTTGATGCTCTTCCTTTAATGAAGCCCATTTTTCAAATTGTTTTGCATTCAGAATTTTTTCCATTCTTTTTTTAGTAGCAATTTGTTCGTCCAACATTTTCATTTGCATTGCAAATCGTTCGTCATTTGTAAGTTTAACCTCTTTATCTTTTTTTGATTTCATTTCGGACTTCATTGCTTCTTTTTTTGCTATTTTTTCCGAAATAATGGCACTCACTTCTTTCTGTTGAGAATCATTCAAATCCAATTCTAGTGTCATTTTTTTCAACATTAATTGGATTTGTTGTTCAGGAGAAAATTGTCCCATTTCATTTCCTTGCTGATTTCTGTTTTCTTCTTGCGCTATTGTAGTAATACCAACTATTAATAATGCCAAAACAAATAATTTTTTCATAATAAATATTTTTTAAGTTTTAATAATAAGACCTTTTTAAGTTTTAAAGGTTTAAATGTTAACAAAAATTTATTATTTTTAGTTTATTTCAAATGAGTAGTTAGGTATTGATTTTTACAAATCCACCACGGTTTTCATTTCTTTCTATAGATTGCTGTACAATTAGTGTTCCAATGGCAATCATGTTTTTTAATTCATAAATAGCTTTAGTGATTTGTTGGTCTTTACAAATTTCATCTATTTCAATTTGCCATTTAGAAAGTTGTTCCTTTGCTTTAAGCAAGTCAGTATCATTTCTTACAATTCCCGCATTTTGTCTCATCAAGAGTTGTAATTTCGATTTAAATTCAGAAATATACTTTGAATCAATCATTGGTTTTTCAATTATTTCCCAATCAGAAACAGTAGTTATTAAATTGATGTCATTTATAGGTTGATGCACTAAATATTCATAAATCTTGTCCGAATACACCAAAGCTTCTAATAAAGAATTTGAAGCTAGTCGATTAGCTCCGTGAAGCCCAGTTTGAGAACATTCACCACAAGCAAATAAATTGTGTATTGATGTTTTTCCGTTTTTGTCAACTACAATTCCTCCACAAAGATAATGTTGAGCAGGGACTACCGGAATCCAATCTTTTGAAATGTCTATTCCAACATTTTTACAATGTTTGTATATCATTGGAAAATGTTTCATAAATTCCTCTAAATTCAAATGAGTACAATCTAAATAGACGCAATCGTCTCCTGATTTTTTAAGCTCTAAATCGATACTTTGTGAAACAATATCTCTAGAAGCCAAATCACCCCGAGAATCATAATCTAGCATAAAACGATGTCCATTTTTGGTGCGTAAATAGGCTCCAAAGCCACGAACAGCTTCTGAAATTAAGAAGGAAGAAGATCCAGACTTGTTTTCGTATAATGCTGTTGGATGAAACTGAATAAATTCCATATCTTTTATAACGGCATGTGCGCGATACGCCATTGCAATTCCGTCACCAGTAGCAATAATCGGATTTGTGGTATGACCATAAAGATGCCCAATTCCACCAGTGGCAAGTATGGTAAAATCTGATTTATAAGTTAAAATTTCATTGGTTTTCTCATTCAAAGCATACGCACCGTAACAACAATTATTATCAGTAATTAAATCTAGTGCGAAATAGTGATCTAAAACAGTAATATTTTCTTTTTGACTTACTTGTTCTAAAATAGCTCGTTGAATTTCCTGACCAGTTTGGTCTTTATGATGCACCACTCGGTTTTCTGAATGTCCGCCTTCTTTTCCTAAATCTAGTGTTCCTTTGCCATTTTTATCAAATTTAGCACCCCATTCAATGAGTTCTTTTAATCGTTTCGGACCTTCAGTAACAACCATTTTAACCACCTCCTCATTGCATAGTCCGTCACCACAAATTAAAGTGTCTTCAATATGTTTTTGATAGGAATCTTCTATCTTGTCAGTTACTATCGCAATACCACCTTGAGCGTACTTAGTATTAGATTCGCCTGCATTTGATTTTGTAATAATAGTGATTTTCTTTTCGGGAAATTGCTCTGCAATTTTTATGGCAAACGTTAATCCAGCGACTCCTGAACCTATAATTAAATAATTGGTTTTTATCATTATTTAGATAATTCTAACATGCGTTCAATAGGTGCTAAAGCTCTTTTTCGTATGTTTTCAGGAACAGTTACTTCAGGAGTTTCATGTAACAAACAATTGTAAAGCTTTTGTAAGGTATTCATTTTCATATAGCCACATTCGCTGCAAGCACAGGTGTTATTTTCTTTAGCTGGAGCAGGAATTAATATTTTATGAGGCACTTCTTGTTGCATTTTGTGCAAAATTCCTGCCTCAGTAGCTACAATAAATTTATGATTTGGATTAGTTTTTACATAATCAATCATTCCTGAAGTAGAACCAATGTAGGTAGCTGTTTCTAAAATATGTGTTTCTGATTCTGGGTGGGCTATAATTTTCGCATCTGGATGCTCTTTGTAAACGGCAATTAATTTGTCTAATGAAAATGCTTCGTGTACCACGCAAGATCCATCCCAGAGTAACATATCTCTGCCAGTTTTGCTTATAATGTATTTTCCTAAATTCTTATCTGGAGCAAATATAATTGGTGTCTCTTTTGGAACGGATTCGACAATTTTTATTGCATTAGATGAGGTACAAACTATGTCGCTTAACGCTTTAATTTCAGCTGAGCAATTTACATATGTTATAACTATATGATCTGGATGTGCATCAGTAAATTTTTTAAATAAATCTGGAGGGCATGATTCAGCAAGCGAGCAACCTGCTTTTAAATCTGGAAGAATAACTTTCTTAGTTGGATTTAATATTTTTGCAGTTTCGGCCATAAAATGCACCCCAGCAAAAAGAATAATATCAGCATCGGTTTTAGCGGCCTCTATCGACAATCCTAAGCTATCACCAACATAATCAGCTACATCTTGAATATCAGCTTCTTGATAATAATGTGCTAAAATAACAACATTTTTCTTTTTCTTTAACTCTAGTATTTGCTCTTTAAGACTTTTCATTGTGGTGTATTAATAATAATTCGGATGTTTAATAAATTTTAAATTAACATTTCATTTTTCTAAAATAACAAACAACAACACAAAAATAATACAAAAACGTGTAATCCCCTTTTTATTTAAGATTATAAATGCACAAATATTGATTTTTTCTATCAATGTAAAGGCAATATGATATTTATCAGGTTTTAAATCATCTGTTTTTTTCAATTTTGTAGTTTATTTTAATTTGCTATAGCATGATGATTAATAAACCATTACATACCTTTCACATTCCTGTTATGGGATTGGCATATACAATAGATAGCCCGATTAGAGTTGCTAAGTACGGAATTTCATCAGTAATTTCGATCGCTGATGATGAACTTATCGAAAAAATGAGAGCTTTTTATAGCGAAAAATTCGATATTCCTTATCAAGAAATTAGTCAAAAAATTCACGATTATCGAGCAAAACGAATTACTTCCTATTTAAACTTGGTTGATACTATTGTAAAAGAAAAATTCGAAAGTTTCAAAAATGAACTCTCAGAAAGTAAAGAGGCCTTAGAAAGTTTTATTACAATGTTGCCTAATAAATCAGATGTAAAAAAAAGGCTGCAAAACATACTACATGAAGGTCTTGTTATTAAAGAAAATATAAAAAACTTTCTAGAAAATCATCTACATCCAGGAGATATTGATGTTAATATCATGACCAAATTGGACAAAGATAATTTTAATAAAAATAAGCAATTACCTGTAGAGTTTAATGATGCGCATGCGGCGCTTCGTGGTTTTGCAAATAGTAATTTAACTTCTTCAATAGTTCTTTCAGCGGGAATGAATCCTAGATTGTTCAGTTATTTTGAAAACTTTGATGCTTTTTTTCCAGATTCAAGTAGTAAATTGAAAAAGAAAATCATCTTAAAGGTTAGTGATTTTAGATCGGCAATGATACAAGGGAATTTTTTAGCAAAAAAAGGTCTTTGGGTGTCAGAATATAGAATAGAATCAGGCTTAAATTGTGGTGGACATGCATTTGCAACAGATGGGTTTTTACTTGGTCCAATTTTACAAGAATTCAAAGATAAAAAAGATCAATTAATTGAATCAGCACACGGTTTAATGGCAAAGGCTTTAATGCAAAAGGGATTGCCAATTCCCTCTGCGCCATTAGCATTGAAAATTACAGTTCAAGGTGGAGTAGGAACGGCAGAAGAACACGATTTCTTACTAGACTTCTATAATTTAGATTCTGTAGGGTGGGGAACTCCATTTCTTTTGGTTCCTGAAGCCACGTCTGTTGATAAAGAAACACGTGAATTATTGATTAAAGCCAAAGAAGACGATTTGTACTTAAGTAATATTTCACCTCTTGGAGTACCATTCAATACACTGAGAGGAACTACAAATGAGATTTTTAAACAAAAAAGGATTAACGAAAGTAAAGCGGGAAGTTCCTGTCCGAAACGGTTTTTAGCACTAAGCAAAGAATTTGGTGCGGACGGAATTTGTACATCTTCTAAGAAATACCAAGATATAAAACTGGAGGAATTAGAAGGAAAAAGAGAACAAATTTCGGCTCAGGAGTATGAAAAAATGAAGTTTGTTATTACTGAAAAAGCCTGTCTTTGCGTGGGTCTTGCCAATGCCTCTTATTTAGAAAACGACATTAAAATAAAAGGTCAGTCACAGGGAGTTGTTATTTGTCCGGGTCCAAATATGGCTTATTTTGATAGGGAAATTTCGCTATCTGAAATGGTGAGACATATATATGGAAACACCAATGTTATGACCGATACCAATCGTCCGAATCTTTTTATTAAAGAATTGAAAATGTATATTAACTACTTGAAGAACGAAATTGCTGAAACAACGACTGATTTGACCACAGGACACGTTAAAAAATGGAATGCATTTAAAAATAATTTGGTAGACGGAATTGTATATTATGAAAATCTATTTGCAACCATTTCTTATTTTGAAGACTTAAAAAAAGAAATTTATAATCAACTTAAATTTTATAAAAATGCAATCAATGAAATCGAAATTCCAACTTTAACAACGGAATTTACACATTAATATCTTTAAAATTCTGATGTTTTGCATGCCGAATCATATTAGTAAACTCTTCTTGGTCTAATTCTGGAATTTCAAGAATAGAACTTAGTAAAGTAGTATCGTACTCATTGGCATCAGAGATGAAATATGGATTTAGATGCTTGCCAATACTTTCGTAATACAATTTCTCAATGGTGTTTTTGTACTTAAATTCTAAGGGATTTTGTAAAAGTGTAAAATTAGTATAGCCCACTTCTTTCAATATTACTTGCAATCCATTTGCCATATTGTAACTTTTGTTGTGAACAATATTTAATTGTTCAATGTCATCTTTTCGAAAAACTGTAGCTATGATTTTCGCAACATAATCTACTGGAATAACGTTTAGTACGGTGTCTTCATTAACAATAAATCGCACCTCTTCTTGTTCGCCTTTTCTCAAAGCGGAAAAGTGAAAAAACTTAGCCAGTAGATAAAAAACCATATATTTCTGAATAAAATATCGGTTTTCCTCACCTAACATTTTTCCTCCTATAACACTAGGTCTCAAAATTTGAAACGGTAAACCAACTTTTTTACATTCGCTAGCAATAAAATTTTCAGAGTAAAATTTAGCTGCTTCATAGGCATTTCGATGTTGAGGTTTGAAATCTAGATTATGAAAATCATTTTCAATTAGTCCTTTTCGTATTCCTGAGGAAAAAGCAGTGCCTATATAGATGAATTTTTTTATAAATGGATGAAAAGCAGTAAAAATCGCTTTTGTAATTGTAGTGTTTTCGTCAAAAATTATTTCTTTTTGATCCTCATCTGTAGATAAATTTACATACCCAGCAGAATGAATGAAATACGAATCTTTAATTTCATCTGTAAAGTCTACATTTAAAGTGTCTAAATCAGAATCTATTACTTTTATATACGAATGCAGTTTTTCAAGACCTTGTTCTTTAAGAATTTTAGGCGTATAATGACTTGATAGTAATATGTTTATTCTTTCTTTTGCCGAATTCTTTCCTATATTTCTGGCAATGAGAAATAATTTCCCTTTTATATTTTCAAGTATAAAAAGTTCTAAAATTTCATACATGATATGAGAACCCAAGACTCCAGTAGCTCCAGTAAGTATAATTTTCATTATTGTTTTCTTCTAATAGCAAATATAGATTTTAATAAATGAAGACAATGATTAAAATTATAAAACATTGTTTATTTTATTGAAAGGAATGAAGTCCGAAAATTTTTTCTAAACAAGATCGTTTTCTTATCGACAAACGACACTAAATATGTTAAATTTTGATGTTCAAAGACAATTCATCCCTTTAAACGATTTTAATTTTTTAATATATATTTAGTAATTAATTTTGACCATTATTCTTTAAAAAAAACATAAAATTATGGACGATATTTACAATCAAGTGTATAGGAAAGATTATTTTGAAGGATATGAAAACGGGTTAAATCCTTTTGTTCAATTGTTAAGCTGTAAACAAAAAAGTTTAGCATTTACTTCTGGATTTACAAACGGTAGAACAGAGTATGAAAATATAAATGGACTTGTCATCAATGGCATTCCTGAAAGAATAGTTACCGATAAGATTTTAGAAGAGTTTCTTCTTGCAGGAATTTTAGGGATGAAGATAGACGCTGAAGGATATACCGATACTCAATTACAAGCAATTCAAAAATGGTATGAAAGCGGTATTGAAAAATATGACCCCAATCAAAATATTTATCTTTTGGCATTGTTAGAGAAAAACGGTATAACATTAAGCTAGAAATAAAAAAAGTGTAAAAATCGTCACTAAAATTAGCAGATTTTTATTTGATGTTTTATCTTTGCGCCGTGAGAAAAATTGTCTTCATAGTAGCAATAGTCCTATTTTTAAAACCAGTTCTTCCTGTTTTGGAATATGTCGTTAATTATGAATACATTTCAAAAGTACTTTGTGTTAACAAAGACAAACCAAAGATGCAATGTAATGGAAAATGCCATTTGATGAAGGAACTCGCAAAATCTTCTGAAAACGAAAAACCTATTTCAGATAAAAAAATAATTACTCCAGAATTTGAAGTTTTGTTTTTTCAAGAAATCAAATCAATAAAAATTTGTAACTTTTTCTTCAAAAATCAAGAAAAAGAAAATGATAACTATTCTAATTTGTACACCTTTTTAAAGAATAGTTCCTTTTTTCGTCCTCCCAATTTTATTTCTTAAAATCGTATAAAAACAATTTGATTTTCCCTTTTTTAATTCTTACAATAGGGCGTATTTCTGTTGTTTAGTATGTTTGAAAAATAGTTTCGAACATAATTCTTTAATGCATTTTAATTAATAATAATATAAATAATGAAATTTCAATTAAAACACACAATTGCTATTTTAGCAATAGCTTTTCTATTTACTTCTTGCTCTAATGATGACAATAATGAAGAAACAATTTCTGGAAATGGAGCCATTACACTCGAGTTTGACAATGTTTTTAAAACTGCAAATTTTGCATTTAATACAAATTACACGAATTCAAACGGAGAAGTTTTAAATGTTACAAAACTTAAATATATAGTTAGCAATATTGTTTTAACTAAAGAAGATGGGTCAACTTTTATAGTGCCTAAAAGCGAAAGTTATTTTATTGTAGACGAATCAATAGAGGAATCTCAAGACATTACATTGCTAAATATCCCAGCGGGTAATTATAAATCAGTTCAATTTGGAATTGGTGTCGATAGAGCGCAATGGGAATTAGGGGCTGATGGTCAGGGAGATTTTTTAGCAAAAGCACAAACTGCAGGTATGATGTGGGCTTGGACAGGAGGTTACAAATTTGTAAACTTTGAAGGCACTTTTACAACACCAACAAATACAACACCTACGAATTTTAAAGTTCATACTGGAAAAACTATGGTTTCTGGAGTAGAGAACTACAATTATGCAACCGTTACTTTAAATTTTCCTGAAAATGAAAAAGCATTGGTTAGAACTTCAATTACTCCTGAAGTACATTTATTTGTTGATGTTTCTAAAATTCTTGATGGGAATACTGTGATTAACCTTGCTGATGCAATTGGTGGGAACATTATGGGTGGCGCAAAATTGGCTACTATAACTGAAAACTTGAATGCTATGATAAGTGTAAATCATATTCATAACGATTAACACAATGAAAAACTGTCAGTACATGTACCGACAGTTTTCATTATAAATTATAAAAATGAAAGCAAAATATATACTATTGCTCATTTTTCCGTTTTTTTGGAGTTGCTCTTCTGATGATTCGCAAGAGTATCAAAATATTCCAATTGATTTTAAAGTTCCGAGTAATTTTCCACCATTGGCTTATAATTTACAAAACAATCCAATTACAGAAAAAGGATTTGAACTCGGTAAAAAGCTATTTTATGACGGTAGATTAGCCTCTGACGGAGTAGTTTCGTGCGGATTTTGTCACGAACAATCATCTGCATTTACGCATCACGGGCATTCTTTTAGTCATGGAGTAGAAAATGCAATTGGAACGCGAAATACGCCCCCCATTCAAAATTTAGCTTTCCAAACTGCTTTTATGTGGGACGGAGCTGCAACGCATCTCGAGTTGCAATCCATTCTGCCTATTACAAATCCTATAGAAATGAATGGTGATTTTGCAAAATCGATAAGTATGATGAAAGCAGATCCCGTTTATCAAAAATTGTATCGACTTGCTTTTGCTGACGGAAAAATCAATTCTGAAAACATGTTAAAAGCATTAGCACAATTTATGGTTATGGTTACCTCATCTAATTCTCGATTTGATAAATATTCAAGAAAGGAGTCAGGAGGGATATTAACACAAGAAGAACTTGATGGTTATTCTTTGTTCAGTCAAAAATGTGCTTCCTGTCATTCAACTGCAATTTTCACTGATAATTCTTTCAGAAATAACGGATTGTCAATAGACCCAAAATTAAATGACGTAGGTAGGTATAGAGTAACTGAAAGCAAAGAAGATTTATATAAATTTAAAGTTCCTAGCTTGAGAAACATTGAAAAAACTGCACCATATATGCACGATGGCAGGTTTTTTACTCTAGAAGCCGTTTTAGATCATTATTCTAAAGGTGTTATTAATTCACCTACTTTAGATCCCATTTTAAAAAATGATAACGAAGTAGGAATTTTTTTGACGCCTTCAGAAAAAACAAAAATCATAGCTTTTCTAAAAACATTAACAGATAATCAATATCTTACCGATAAACAATTTTCAGAATTTTAAAAAATGAAAAACTTAGTTCTTATCTTGTTTTTTGTATTTCAATTATCAAATGCAACCGAAAGTGATTCTGTACATAACGTGAATACTTTTCTAAAATTTCCACTATTACTAGTGGATGATTGCGATGGTTGTGGTTCTGCAAGTGGAGGCGGCATGGGATTTGCCTCTATGCTAAACTCTAATTTTATAGGCATTCGATATTTTAATCAGCTGTACAAATCAAATGACGGATTGTATAGTAATTCGCCTTGGAATAAAGAGATCTTCAACACAACACAAATTTTGGGTAGAATTCCTGTTGGTAAAAACATTCAAATTTCGACTTTAATTCCCTATCATTTTCACGAAAGAGCAGTGACAAATGGCAAACAAAGTATAAACGGATTAGGAGATGTTACCCTATTGGTTATGTATCAATTGTATCAAACCCATAAGGACAGTACTTTTTTTACCCATACTTTGCAAATGGGAGCGGGAATAAAAGCGCCAACAGGAAAATTCAATGAGTTGAATGCAGCAGGAAGTGCAAACCCAAGTTTTCAAGTTGGAACAGGAAGTTGGGATTATCTTTTAGCAACAGAATATATTATTAGAAGAAAGCAGTTTGGATTAAACACTATGTTTAATTATGTTATTAAAACAGAAAACGAGAAAATGTATCGTTTTGGAAATCAAATGAATTATGCTGGAACTTTTTTCTATTTGTATGAAAGAGATACTTTTTCTTTGGCTCCGCAGCTGGGTTTAGCTGGCGAAGTCTATGAAAGTAATATTCAGCACGGTCAAGAATTAAAAAATACCGAAGGAAACATCCTTTTTAGTAAAATAGGTTTCGAAATGGGTAAAGATAAATTCTCATTGGGAGCCAATATAATGTTACCTATTCATCAAAATCTTAACGGAGGCAATTTAGACGCTAAATACCGTTGGAGTTTGAATTTGAATTATAGTTTATAAAAAAGAGTCCCCTAAAGGACTCTTTTTTATTATAAATAGTTACACCATTTATTCTTTCAATCGGCAGGCTTTTACATCGCCATCAACAACAACTTCGGTCATTCCTAATGCAGATAGATTCTTCATGGCTTTATCCCATTTTTTGCCACTCAATTCTGATTTTATTTTTAGCAAACCAAATTCCATTTGATTGTCATTAGATTGTAAAATAGATACAATAACTTTCTCTTCATCTTCTAATTCAATTTGAACTTGTTTTTTCTCTGGTCGCATTTGTGGAAAAAATAATACTTCCTGAATAGACGAATTGTTAGTTAGAAACATCATTAAACGGTCCATTCCAATTCCTAATCCAGATGTTGGCGGCATACCATATTCAAGAGCTCTCAAGAAATCTTCATCAATGGTTCCGTTGGCTTCATCATCTCCTTTTTCGGCTAGTCGCATTTGGTCTTCAAAACGCTCTCTTTGATCAATTGGGTCGTTCAATTCGGAATAGGCATTGGCAACTTCTTTACCGCAAACCATTAATTCGAATCGTTCTGTCAATTCTGGATTGTCACGGTGTTGTTTGCAAAGTGGCGACATTTCTTTTGGATAATCGGTGATAAAGGTAGGTTGAATATAATTTCCTTCACATTTTGCTCCAAAAATCTCATCAATCAATTTTCCTTTACCCATTGTAGCATTTACATCAATTCCCATACCTTTCGCAGCATTAAAAAGCTCGTCTTCACTTTTTCCTGAAATATCAAAGCCAGTAAAATGTTTGATAGAATCGGTCATTGTTACACGTGCATAAGGCGCCTTAAAATTAATTTTATGTTCACCAAAAGTAGCTTCGCTTGTTCCGTTTACACCAATGGCACAATGTTCCAAAAGGTTTTCAGTAAAATTCATCATCCAGTTGTAGTCTTTGTAGGCTACATATATTTCCATTGCAGTAAATTCGGGGTTGTGTGTACGGTCCATTCCTTCGTTACGAAAGTTTTTAGAGAACTCATAAACACCCTCAAATCCGCCTACAATTAATCTTTTTAGATATAATTCATTCGCAATACGCATATATAGCGGAATGTCGAGTGAGTTGTGGTGCGTAATAAAAGGTCTTGCTGCAGCGCCTCCCGGAATGGGTTGCAAAACAGGCGTTTCTACTTCTAAATAGCCTTTATCATTAAAAAAGGAACGCATTGCATTAAACAATTTGGTTCTTTTTATAAATGTTTCTTTTACATGATCGTTTACAGTCAAATCTACATAACGACGACGGTATCTTTGTTCAGGATCTGAAAAAGCATCGTGTGCTTTACCCTCGGCATCTATTTTTACAACTGGAAGAGGTTTTAAAGCTTTAGCCAATACAGTTAAACCATAGATATGAACGGAAATTTCTCCTACTTGTGTTTTAAAAACAGTACCCCGAACTCCTATAAAATCGCCGATGTCTAATAGCTTTTTGAAAACCACATTGTACATGGTTTTCTCCTCGTCACTAGAAATATCGTCTCTAGAAACATATACTTGAATTCGACCTTCAGCATCCTTTAATTCTGCAAATGAAGCTTTTCCCATGATGCGTTTTCCCATCAATCTTCCGGCTAAAACAACTTCTTTACCTTCGAATTTTTCGAAATTAGCAAGTATTTCGCTAGAATAAGCTGTAGTTGTAAATTCGGCTGCTGGATAAGGTTCAATACCTAAATTTCGTAATTCTGTAAGTGCTTCTCTACGTAAGATTTCTTGTTCGGATAAGGCCATGTATTCTGATTTTAAGAGTGCAAAGATAAAGTTTTTGTTTCAAGTTTCAAGTGTAAGATTTAAGGTTTTTTGAAGCTGAAAATTTCGTCTTTTCAATAAACAGTCGTCCCGCTATTCGCTACAATCTTTTTTGTTTAAAAAAAACAAAAAAGGATTTTCACTGCTATCGGGGCTAGGCTATAAAATTCGATTTTCATATAACAATTTTCAAAAAAACAGTAGTTATCCATATTAATAGCTGTCTTAATTAGTTTTATCCGTTTCATCAGTGTCCCATTTTATTTTATAGCAATAGTCTCAATAAGTATAATGATTAAAATCTTTGTAACTTTGCAACTCACAAATAATTAGAACGAAAAAGATTGCTGTGCTTCGTGCCTTGCAACTTATCGCAATGACAAATGAACAAAGCCATCCAACTTCAAGATTTAGGTTTAAAAGACTACAAAGCGACTTGGGAGTATCAAGAATCACTTTTTAAAGAAGTTGTCGATATAAAAATTAAAAACCGAAATTCAAACTCCCATCTTCCAACTCCTAACTTCCTACTTTTTGTAGAACATCCTCATGTATATACTTTAGGGAAAAGTGGCGATTTAGAAAATCTATTATTAAACGAAAAACAACTAGAAGCTAAAGGGGCGACTTTCTATAAAATTAATCGTGGTGGAGATATTACTTACCATGGTCCTGGACAAATCGTGGGTTATCCAATTTTAGATTTAGAAAATTTCTTTACAGATATTCATAAATATTTGCGTTTTTTAGAAGAATCTATTATTCTCACTTTACAAGAATACGGATTAGAATGTGGCAGAAGCGATGGAGAAACTGGTGTTTGGCTGGGAGTAGGGACTCCATTTGCACGTAAAATTTGTGCTATGGGTGTTCGTGCTTCCCGTTGGGTAACGATGCACGGTTTTGCCTTAAACGTCAATGTCGATTTGGGTTATTTTGATAATATTATTCCCTGCGGTATTCGTGGCAAAGCAGTCACTTCTTTACATGTAGAACTCGGAGTTGAAAACGTAGATGAAGCTGAAGTGAAAGCTAAAATTTTAAAACATTTTAGTCAATTGTTTGAAGCAAAGTTCGAGGCTTTTTAATAGGCCACAGATTAAAATGATAGAACAGATTGTCACGGATTTTATCTTGGTGACCTTCGTGACTTCTTCGTGAACTTTGTGTTTAAATTTTAAATCTCCAGTTTCAACTGATCTGGCAATAATCGAAACGTCATCCTGTGGTATTTAGTTACACCATGTTTTCGTATTGCTTCACGATGTTCTTTTGTTGGATAGCCTTTGTTTTGTTTCCAATTGTACATCGGAAATTCTTCGTGAATGGCATTCATATATTCGTCTCTGTGGGTCTTTGCTAAAACCGAAGCTGCAGCAATACTTAAATATTTAGAATCTCCTTTGATAATACTTTGATTTGGAATTGATTTTAATAACTCGATTTCAGCCTTTGAAAACTGTTTTCCAAAAGTGCTTTTCAATCCTAATTTTGCGTTTAATGAACGATTGCCATCAACAATAATAAATTCGGGAGTTGTGTTTAGTTTCAAAATGCATTCCTGCATCGCTTTCATCGAAGCATTTAGGATGTTAATTTCGTCAATTTCTTTAGGATGTAAATGTGTTACAGCAAATGAAACGGCTTGCAGTTCAATGATGGGTTTTAGTTTTTCTCTTATTTTTTCTGATAACTGTTTAGAGTCATTTAATAATTCATTCTGAAAATTCTGAGTAAGAATAACTGCTGTTGCTGTTACAGGACCAGCAAGGCATCCTCGTCCTGCTTCATCGGTGCCTGCTTCAAATAACAATTGGGAGAAGTTAGGTTTTAGCATGTTTTTAAATAAAATACAAATAACCGAAAATGTATTTAATTTAAAAAGGTTGCCTTGAAAAATACAACCTTTTAAAAAAATTTATTTATTTACTGAAACGCATAAGTAGTTATTCTAAATGGTGTTGTTGTACTTGTAAATGTATAAATGTCATTAGAAAAAGCAATATTAAAGTTTTCTTTTTTAACATAAAGTCCAGACGGATTCATTATTTGGTCATCTAAATTCTTTAAATATGCAGGTCTATTAATTCTAGTTCCATTTTGGTCAGTCCATCTGCCTGAAGTTAAAATTATGGACTTCTTTACTTTGTCTTCGGTAGTTGTGAAAAAATGAAAAATTGGGGCTCTTCCTCCTGTAAAAGTATAAACAACATAATTTGATGAACCGTCATTAAAAGTAAATTGTACTCTATCAATTGCTACGCCTTGAGGTAAGCCAGTATTTATTTCATTAAGTAGGTATAAAAACAAGCCTGAATTAGTTGGTGCAAACTCTAAGTATTCAGCAATATATGCAAAACCTGTTTCTGGTTTGCCTCGCAATAAATCTTTATAATCATCTGTTAAAAGCGGCGGAATATCGGTACTGCCAATTGTTGCAGTAACACCACTTGTTCCTGTTGCTACAAAGTTTCCAGTTCCTGCATCATAAGTAAAGACAGATAATTTCTGATCGTTGACAGTTAGGGCTGGTTTTACAATAATTCCAGTTGGAGTATAGGCAATTGCTAAAGATATAGTTTCTTCTGATGAAACATCAGTAGAAGTTGCAATTGAAAATCGTGAGGCAGAATCATAGTTGAAATCGAATTTTTCAATAGTACTACCATCATTTGTTTCTAATAATTTAAATAGAGAGGAATCTATTGTACCAGTTAAATTTGCACGCATCGTTGTGTTTTTCGCCAAATCGGACCAATCTAGTGCGGTCGCTTTTTCAAAACGTAATTCTTCAAAACTTCTGTTGGTTCTGAAAATAATTTCTCCATTTTCCTGCCCGTAATATAAAAATTGGAAATCACCTTTATATCCTTGTCCTCTTAATTCTGCTGTAGGGTAGTTGTCTGAATCAGAAAGTAGATGTATTCTATTTCTTGTAGTAAATAATAAACTTATTGTACTTCCTAATTCTATTTTATACTCACTACTAATTATAGAGGTATCTTCATCAAAATCAGAAGCCATGTCTACATTTTTCAAATCTTTAAATTTGAATAGATGCGTAAAGCCTCCTAGTTGAGTGCTATCTGTAAAATAAACCGCTTTCCAACCATACTCTGAGGAAAGTAAAATATCTGATAATTCTTTAGAACGCTCATTTAATCGTTCCGTAGCATTTTGATTAAATAGAGTGATGTCTTCCTTATTTTCACAGGCTACAAATTGTAAAAAAACAGCAACAATTAAAAAGACTTTTATTAATTTTTTCATTTTTATTAATTTTTTATTTTCAGTATTATTTTAGCACAAGATTTAATTAGTTATTTACAACTTTATCTGTATTCCTTTCTGCAGCATCTCTTAAAGCATAAAAATCGATATTAAATGCTTGCTTGAAATAACTTACAACTAATGCCTCTTTGGCTTTAATATCAAAATAGGCTTCGTCACTAACAATACTATCTAGTATAGCTTGGTATTCTTCTTTAGAATAGGTAAGCATTATAGAAGCCATTTCGGCAAAATCTTCAATAACGCTTGCTCTAGCATAATCAGTTATAAAGCCTTCTTCTCTAGCTTGTTCTATTGAAGATTCATACCAACTACTTGTATATCCTGTTGGTGTTATTTTTTCAAACGCTTGTTCGTCAAATGGCTTGGTTTGATTTAAAATATGAATGTATTCGTGTTGAATAGTTGCTATAAATCGTTGAACGTTTTCTCTGTCTTTTTTGTTAACGTTATCGGTTTCAAATAGCGTAATACGTTGTCCTGCCTCTGCTAATCCTAAGGTAACGGTTCCTGTGGTGTTCAAATTAATTCCGCCTACAAGGACTATTTCTCTAGGAGCAATTTTTTTTACAAAATCAGTACCGCCAAGTTCGGTATAACTGTCTAACCATATTGTTTTAACAATTTCTAAAACAGGTTGTACTTTGTTTTGAAAAGGTGGAAATAAAAAACGATTGTTATCTACTTTATTCTGATTCCAAGAGTAATATACTGCAATATTATACGGATTTACATAATTGGTATCAATCCAATTGTCTAATGCTGAATTTTCTGGATTAGTATCTGGCAATTGACTGCTTGTTAGTTTGTCATCACTTGAACAACTAATCATCACTGAAATTAGTAGTATTGCGACGATTTTAAATAAATTATTTTGTGTTTTCATACTGAATATTTTAAAATAATATTTTGTTAATTAACGTGGGTTTTTTTCTATTCCTTGATTACTGGCGTTTAAAGGTATTTGTAATACCTGTCGCTTATCTCCTTTTTGTAATATATTAGGTGGTGCATCAAAAAACCGGTGTGTAATTTTTAGATCAAAACGGCGGATATCAAACCATCGTAATCCTTCGTGAATAAAATCTCTTTTTCTCAAATCAGCAACAGCTTTGATATAAGATGCTTGTTTAGGTGTTAGTCCATAAAAAGGAGTAAATTCATCAGCAATGACTGGGTATTGATCAAGAATTAATTCTTCGGTAACAATATCGGTTGATGGGTCGTAATCTTCTGTTCTTGTACCAATGAAATATTGCAATTCAGCATTTGCCAAATCAAATTGATTAGTCATGATGTGCGCTTCGATTCTATTTAAGAAAAATTCATCATTGCTCAATAAAACTAGAGTGTTATAAGGTTCTCCTATGCCGGCATTGGCATTCGTAATTTTAAAATATTCATAAACTTTAGGAACAAACTTAGTTATGGCTCCATTGTAGGATAAGGTAAAGTAAAGCCAACTTTTACCAAAAACATTGGTTTGACTGCCAAAAATTTGATCTTCATCGGCACCCGTTAACTGATATCTATTAGAGTAAAAACTTCTAGAATAAATAGAGTTGACAGAGACAAGTAATAAATTAGTTGCTTCATCCTTGCTTGCATATTTCATTATAGCGGCATCAAGATTAGAAGTGAGATTAAGATAGGATTGATAATCTCTTAATTTTCCTTCAGGGTTTGACCCTAACTCTGATGAAACCGAAATAACTTTTTGCCATTCGCCTTTGATGAGATAAAACCGACTTGCAAAACAGTTTGCGGCTGATTTGTTAAAATGGAATTTTTGGTGTTTATATTCATTTGTAACATATTTTAACCCTTCTTCTAAGTCTTTTTCTATAAAATTAAACACTTCGGCAACCGTGTTACGCTTGTATTTTTTTAATAAGACTGTTTCAGGTTCAAATACATAAGGAATTCCTAAATCAGTGACAGCTGTTGCTGGGTTATAGGGTTTAGACCAAAGCGATACCAGCATAAAATGAGCATAGGCACGGCATAGCAATGCTTCTCCTTTTTGTGGTTCTAATTGTTTCGTATCTCCTAATTCTTTTATGGCAGCTAATGCTTGATTGGCGTGTGCTATGGCTTTGTAACAGGCTTCCCAATAGCTAGCAGGTGTGTCAAAATCTACTCTTGTGGGTACATCCCAATTGTAATTTTGAGTATTGTACAGAACCGTAAGATTTCTCTGGCCGCTATCAAAAACGTTGTCCGTCATTGTTTCGGTAAACTCCATGTAATTTGCTGGAGGGTAGGCATTTACTAGAAGCTCTGAAATTTTTTCTGGTGAGTCAATCTGTGTTCTGTTATCAGGAATTTCCGAAAGAAAATCTTCACAACTACTTAATCCTAGTGCAATCAAGAAATAGAAGGTTAGTTTTATAGTTTTCATATTTTTTTAAATGGATAAATTTATTACAAATGTATATTGACTCGTTATAGGTAAAGAAACACCGCCAGATCTAAAAAATTCTGGGTCTTGACCGTTTAGTTTTTTGTCTGAATAAATCAATAACGGGTTTGTACTTACTAGTTTAAAGTTGAAAGACGATACCCCAAGTTTTTTCTTAAAATCTTTAGAAAATTCATAGCCTAACGAAATATTTTTTAGCCTTACAAATGACCCATCGGCTACTCTTGCATCTGAATAATTATAGGTATTGTAGGCTATACCTAAATTAGTTCCTACTTCATTATAATTTCTTATTAAAGCTTTATCAGCAATAACAGGAATAGAGGTAAAGTTTTCGTCTCCAGCGTTTAACCAGCGGTTCTTAAATTCTTTAGTAAATACAGTTAAGTCATTATAATCTGAAGAATAAATTGGGTTTAGTCTAATTTTATTTCCTCCAGATGCTACTATAAAAATATTTAAATTCCAGTTTTTGTAGGTAAATGTATTTGAGATACCTGCCGATTTGTTAGGCTCTATCGATCCTTCGTATTTTAAATACTTGGTAATATCTTCATTGTCTTGGAAATTTGCACCTCCTACATTGTCGATTATTCCATCAGCCATAATAAAAGTTGGAACTCCTTGCGTATTTAGTCCTGTAAATTGATAAGAATATAAAGCATTTCTAGGTCTTCCTATTGTATTTCCACCAGTTCCATCAACAAGTCCTAGTACACTTGGCTGATTTTGTAGTTTTGTAATTTCTTGGTTAAAAACAGAAGCAGTAAATGTGGTTGACCATTTTAATTCAGTGTTTTTTAAATTTTGTGTGGTGATAGAAACTTCTAGTCCTTTGGTTTCCATATTTGCATTATTACCTTGTTTGATAGATTGACCTCCTATCCCTGAAGTGACTACAAAATCAACTAAATCAAATGCTTTTCGACTATAAACATCAGTTGTTAATTGTACTCTGTTGTCAAACAATCCTAAATCCATACCTATATTGGTTTCAAATTGTTTTTCCCAAGTTAAATCATTGTTTTGTAAATCCTGAATGTTTAAGCCGTTTTCTCGATCTCCTAAATTTAATCTATCGGTAATAAAACTTTGATAAATTGCTAATGAATTAGTAGCAGGACCTGCTGTAGCAGTAAGACCGTATGAAGCTCTAAATCCTAAAGTGCTAATAGTCTCAATTTTTTTTATGAATTCTTCTTCGCTTGCATTCCATTTACCACTAAAAGTGTAGGTAGGCAACCATCTTGAGGAATTTGTATTTCCTTGTCTGTTAGACCCATCATATCTTCCAGTTATAGACCCAGTATATCTTCGGTCATAGGTATAGCCAATTTTACTAAAAAAACCTACAGTTCTTTCTCTCTCCTCATTAACTCCAAAATAAGAATTTCCACCCTCAAGTAATTTTGCCAAAATTTTAGGATCGGTAAAGGAAGTTAAACCTCTATCGTATTGCAACCCGAATGCTGTAAAATTATCACTACTTCTGTCAACAGATCGTAACTCTTGACCAAATAAGGCATCCAATTCGTGTAAGTCTTTTAATGTCTTTTTATAACTAAAACTGTTTCTTATATTATATGAAGTCAAATCGTTGGTAAATTTTCTTAAAATACCTCCGCTTGGCAAAACAGATACAGGTGGCTTTGTGATATTATCGGGGTCTTTATATAAAAAGATGTTTGCATCTCTAACAATAGTAGTTTCGTCTGCATTATAAGCTCCAACAACATTAGAATTCTCAAGGATATTATGCTCTCTTATGGTATTTGCATACCTTGAAGAAGCTGTAAAATTATAGGTTAATTCAGGACTAATTTTGTAACTCAAGTCAGCTTGAAACTTTATATCTTTAACTTGTATCTCAATATAATTATTCTTTAATTCATTGATGATGTTTATTGGAGCCCAGTTGTTTCTATAGTATTCTAAATTTCCGTTTTCGTCATAAGGTCGTAAGGCACGATTGGTATTAAGAACATAATTAAATGGATTGATGTCAAAATCTCTAGTTGTGCTTCCTGTAACATTATCTTTTTGACTATCATAAGATCCTGGAGCGCCTTGATCTCTTACAGAGGCTTGTGTTTGGAGAGTTAAATTAAGTTTGTCATTAATATAAAAAGTATTTTTTATATCGGAAGTAATCCTTTTAACATTATCAGCTATAGTCCAGCCTGGGTCACTATAATATCCTAAAGAAGCAAAATAACTGTTGTTTTTTCCACCACCTGAGAAACTCAAGGAATGATTCTGAGATATAGACGGTCTAAACAATACTTTAAACCAATCAGTGTTAGCTAATTCGTATTTTCTTAGAAATCTATTTTTACTTGCAGGATCGTTTCTCACTCCAAATTGCCCAGAAGTCTCATCATATCTATTTAATTCTTTAGCAAGTATATTGTACACACCGCCATATCGACCCTGAGCTATCGTAGGCAGTTCTAGAAACCCTTTTGATTCTAATTCTTTTAGAACAACCATTGTTTCTTGAGAATTTAAAATATTATATTGACTATAATTAGGAATCGTTCTCAAAGCTTGTTCATAAGAATAATTAATACTTAATGGCGTTTCTTTCTTTCCTTTTTTAGTAGTTACTACTACCACTCCATTTAAAGATCGTGACCCGTAAATAGCAGTAGCGGATGCATCCTTCAAAATTTCAATACTCAAAATATCATTAGCATTTAGTCCAGCTACAGAAGAACCTAAAAGTGTTTCTGAATTTCCAGAAGCTAAATCGGCAAACGAAAGATTAACAATGTCTTCTTGTACAATACCGTCGATAACCCAAAGGGGTTTTGTATCTCCAAAAATAGAAGAAGACCCACGCACAACTATTTTAGGAGCAGCTCCAAAAGTACCACTAACATTTTGCACGGTAACTCCGGCAGCCTTACCTTCTATCATTCTACTTACATCAACTACACCTTCTACCTTTAAATCTTTTTCAGAAATTTTACTACTTGCTCCAGTAAACGTTCTTTTTGAAGTTGTTTCGTAACCGGTAGTAATTTTTACCTCATTCAATTCTTCTGCACTTTCTTCAAGAGCAACATTAATAGAAGTTTTATTGAGAACTTTTATTTCATTTTTTTTGTATCCAATGGAACTAAATATTAAAACCGCTTCGTCATCTTTAACTTTTATAGCATATTTTCCGTCAAAGTCAGTAGAAACACCTAATTTGCTGCCTTTAATAGTAACACTTACTCCAGGAAGTGGTAATTTATCAGATTTAGAAGTTACAGTTCCAGCTATTATCCTTTCTTGTGTATATCCTTGTTGGCTTAAAGCTGAAAACAAAAAGAAAAAGAAATAAAAAAATACATTTTTTGTCATAATCGTTTAATTACATTTTGCAACAAAATTAAATAAAAAAACAAAATAATAATAATTTATTTGTTTTTTGTGAATTATTTTTTTGTGTAGGCTCATTTTATTAACAATAAAGTAAAATTTAGTTTTTCGATGGTTTAATTAAAAGTCAATTATTTTTCGAGTCTTTTCAGGTTTAATTTTTTTTAAATTACAAGTTTTACTCTTGCTAGATACTTTTTACAAACAAATACCTATTTTTGTAACTTATAAAATAGGTATGAGAATTGTATTTTCGGTTGTGTTTTCTCTTTTTTCTCTAATTGTTTTTTCACAAGAAACTACAAATGAGAAACCAAAAAAAAGTCTTGTAAAGACTGAAGAACAGAAAGCCAAAGAGCGTTCTCAGAAAGCACCAATAACTTCCTATAAGATAATCACTTTAGATCGTGACACTACTTTTGTAGATACGTCACTCTCCATAAAAAAAGAGTATGATTACAATTATCTTCGTAAAGATAATTTTGGTCTTTTGCCTTTTGCTAATGAGGGTCAAACCTACAATACTTTGCAATATGGTTTAAATAAATTATCAGCTTTTCCTGAGTTTGGTTATAAAGGAAAGCATTTTAATTATCTAGAAGCTCATGATATTAAGTATTACTCAGTTGCAACACCTTTAACTGAATTGTATTTCAAAACAGTAATGACTCAAGGTCAAAGTTTAGATGCTTTCATTACCCTTAATACTTCTGAACGATTTAATTTCTCTATTGCTTACAAAGGATTACGATCTTTAGGAAAGTACATCAATCAACTTTCAAGCACAGGAAATTTCAGGTTTACTACAAGTTATCATACTAAAAGCAAACGTTATTTTGTAAATGCACATTTCACCAGTCAGGATTTTCTTAACGGAGAAAACGGTGGGATTACAACAATTGATGACTTTGAAAGTAAAAGTCCGGAATTTATAGAAAGACAACGATTAGAAGTTTATTTGACTGATGCAAAATCGTTTATAAAAGGGAAAAGAATATTTTTAGATCATAATTTCAGAATTAACTCTAAAGAGGGTAATAATAATTTGTTGCTAACGCACCAATTCAATTATGAAAATAAATTTTTAGAATACAATCAAAAAACGGTTTCCTCAACTACAGGAGATAAAATAATCAATAGATTTGGAGAAGCATTTGCTACTGGCGGGATAAATGATCAGGTTCGATACAACCGAATGTATAATAAAATAGGCGCTGCATATGAAAACGAAACTTTAGGAAAGTTTCAGTTTTTTATTGATGATTTCAGATTTAACTATTACTACAATACGATTTTTATAGTATCAAATGTAGTTGCGCCAAATTCGTTAAACGATGCCATTAATTCTTTTGGAGGTCAATATGAGTATCAAAAAAACAAATGGAAAGGCTCTTTTTTATATTCAAATTCAATTACCAATCAATCGTTAACAACTATCGATGGAAGTATAAAATATAAAATTGATGATAAAAATGAGTTTTCATTTCAGTATCAAAATTTAAATAAACTTCCTGATCATATTTATAATTTACATCAAAGCAGTTTTTTAAACTACAATTGGTTTAATAATTTTAAAAATGAGAAAATAAATTCGATACAAATTAATGCCAAAACAAAATGGTTAAATGCAAGCTTATTTGCCACTACTATTAATGATCATCTTTATTTTATGGATGAGAGTACAACAGAAAATGTTCAATTAGTTATTCCAAAACAATACGATAGCACTATCAAATTGTTATCGTTAAAAGCAAGTAAAGAAGTAAAATTTTGGAAATTGGCTCTCGATAATACAATTCTTTTTCAAAAAGTTGATCAACAAGATGCAATTTTAAATCTTCCAGAATTGGTTACCAGGAACACACTTTATTTTACGAATTATTTCTTTAAAAAAGCTTTGTATTTGCAAACAGGAGTCATATTTAATTATTTTACAAAGTACAATGCTAATGACTATAATCCTGTGCTTTCAGAATTTTTTGTTCAGAATAACAAAGAAATAGGCAATTTTGCAAACATGGATTTCTTCATAAATGCTAGGATTAAACAAACTCGAATTTTTATTAAGGCTGAGCATTTCAATTCGGCGCTTTCTGCCACAAATTCTTTTTATGCGGCTCCTAATTATCCGTATCGCGATTTCTTAATTCGATTTGGATTGGTTTGGAATTTCTTTCAATAATTTTCTGTTACAACAAAACGGAATTCAAATAAGAAGTTTGTACAAGTTATAAAATCTTAACATAATTTTGAATTGTCTTTTTGTAACTAATCCATACATTTGATTGTTGTTCGATTTATTTCAACAACCAGAAAAAACTATGATATACTCTAAAAATATTTTAGGAACTATCGGAAACACTCCTTTAGTAAAATTAAATAAAGTTACTTCTGAAATAGATGCATTAGTTTTAGCTAAAGTAGAAACGTTTAATCCTGGAAATTCTGCAAAAGACAGGATGGCTGTAAAAATGGTCGAAGATGCCGAAGCTGATGGGCGATTGCAACCTGGAGGAACAATCATTGAAGGGACTTCTGGAAATACAGGAATGGGCCTTGCGTTAGTTGCTATTATAAAAGGATACAAACTCATTTGTGTTATTACTGATAAACAATCCAAAGAAAAAATGGATATTCTCCGTGCGGTAGGAGCCAAAGTAATTGTTTGTCCAACAGATGTAGAACCAACAGATGCTCGCTCTTACTATTCAGTTTCGAAAAGATTAGCTCAGGAAACGCCTAATTCTTGGTACGTAAACCAATATGATAATCCATCAAATTCTATTGCTCATTACGAACAAACAGGACCAGAGATTTGGGAACAAACCAATGGGAAAATAACGCATTTTCTGGTAGGAGTAGGCACGGGAGGAACTATTTCAGGAGTAGCCAAATATTTAAAAGAGAAAAATCCTAAAATAAAAGTATGGGGAATCGATACCTATGGTTCGGTTTTTAAGAAATACCATGAAACGGGAATTTTTGATGAAAATGAAATCTATTCCTATATCACAGAGGGAATCGGCGAAGATATAATTCCTAAAAATGTTGATTTTTCCTTAATTGATGGTTTTACAAAAGTTACCGATAAAGATGCTGCGGTTTATACTAGAAAAATAGCTTTAGAAGAAGGTATATTTGTAGGTAATTCGGCTGGAGCCGTAATTAAAGGATTGTTGCAACTCAAAGAGCATTTCAAACCTGAAGATGTAATTGTAGTTTTATTTCATGATTCAGGAAGTCGTTATGTAGGCAAAATGTTTAATGATGATTGGATGAGAGAAAGGGGTTTTCTTGAGGAAGATTTAACCAAAGCAGAAGATGTAATAAAAGATCATTTGGACAAACCTTTAATTGTTGTGCGAACTGAAGAATTGGTATCACATGCTATCGAAAGAATGCGAAAATATAAAATTTCTCAAATTCCAGTTGTTGATATTACGGGTTTTGTAGGCTCAGTTGATGAAAGCGATTTGTTTCAAAGTTATGTTGCTGATAAAAACGTTGCCGATAAACCCATCAAAGAGATTATGGGAAAACCATTCCCAATTGTAAAATTAAATACACCAATAGAAGAGCTTTCTAAATTGTTTACTAAAGAAAATGATGCAGTTTTGGTAGATTTAGAAAATGGGAATCATCACATTATTACAAAATCAGACATTATAGGTTCTATAAAATAATTCATATAAATAAAATGACTTTCGTTGCTATAGATTTTGAAACTGCCACAGCCTATCATCCTTGTTCCGTAGGGATTGTTACAGTTGAGAATGGTGTTATTGTAGATGAATATGTAAGTTTGATTAAGCCTCCTAAAAATGAATATTCACCATTCACCATAAAAGTTCACGGCATTTATCCTAGAGATACCATAAATGCAAAATCATTTATACAAGTGTTTCCCGAAATTAAAAAAAGGTTACAAAATAAAGTTGTAGTAGCACATAACGAAAGTTTTGATAGAAATGTTCTTGCTAAATCTATGGCAATGCATCAATTGAATTATGAAGATTTAAATATTAGTTCACGCTGGGAGTGCACTGTAAAAATATACAAAGCCAAAGGATTTGTTCCTGCCAAATTAAGCGATTGTTGCAAACGAATGAATATACAACTCAATCATCATGAGGCCTTATCTGATGCAAGGGCTTGCGCTAAATTGTATTTATTGCGGTAAATTCAGATAGAAGTTATTTTGATTTAATTTATTTTTCAAATTGTTTTTTTACTACTTTAGTCTTTCATCTCGTGTTTGTTATTTATAAGCCAAAATAAATGAAAGAAGATTTTCTCCATTACCTCTGGAAATTCAAAAAGTTCGATACTACAAATTTAAAAACTTCAAATGATGAAGATATCACTATTGTAAATGCAGGACAGTATTTACAAATGGCCGGGCCTGATTTTTTTAATGCACAAATCACTATCGCAAATCAAAAATGGGCTGGTAATGTTGAGATTCATATAAAGTCTTCTGATTGGTATATACATCATCACGAGCGAGATGAAGCCTATGATAGCGTTATACTTCATGTGGTTTGGGAACATGATACCGAAGTTTTTAGAAAAAACAATACTGAAATTCCTGTTTTAGAATTAAAAAACTATGTTTCAAAAGAAACTTTAGAAAAATACCAGTCTTTACTAACGCCAAAATCTTGGATTTACTGCGAAAAACAACTGGAGGAAATTAATGAATTTACACTAAACAATTGGAAAGAGCGTTTGTTTTTTGAGCGTTTAGAGAGAAAATCAATAAAAATTCAGGAATTGTTGGTTCAAACCAATCAGGATTGGGAAGCAGTTTTGTTTTGTCTGTTAGCAAAGAATTTCGGACTTAATACTAATGGGGAATTGTTTTTAAAAATTGCACAGTCAATACCATTTTCAGTATTTAGAAAAGAAAGTTTTGAATTAGAAAATATCGAAGCATTGCTATTTGGAAAAGCGGGTTTGCTAAACATAGAAAAAGAAGATACATATTATAAAAATTTGCATACAAGATTCAACTATTTACAACATAAATTCCAATTAGAACAATCTGTTTTCGAACCGGTACAGTTTTTTAAACACCGTCCAGATAATTTCCCAACAATTCGATTGTCGCAATTAGCAAATGTATATCACAGTCAACATAATTTATTTTCAAAAGTAATTAATGCGAATTCGATTGAAAGTATTTATGATTTTTTTAGAGTTTCAGTTTCTAATTATTGGCAAAACCATTATCAATTTGATAAAGAAAGTCCAAAAAAGAACAAAATGCTTTCAAAATCATTTATAGACTTGATTATCATAAACACCATTATTCCTATTCAATTCGCTTATGCAAAAAGTCAAGGCAAAGATATTTCAGAAGATTTAATTCGTTTGATGCAAAATGTAGCTCCCGAAAGCAATACCATCATTCAAAAATTTAGTTCTTTTGGTGTTAAATCTAAAAATGCATTTGATACGCAATCATTGTTGCAACTCAAAAATGAATATTGCAACAAGAGCAAATGTTTAGATTGTGCTATTGGAATAGAATTATTGAAAAAAAGTTAATTTGTTGATTCTAAAATTTTGTAATTTTACCCAAAACCTAAAACCTCTTTACAAGAAAAGATGTCTTTTATAATCCAACTCAAATATTTCTTCGAAAAACATGGCTTTCATGTGTCCTCTCGATTGGCAGATAGTCTAGGTATGCGTGCAAATAGTGTTAGGTTGTTTTTTATTTACATTTCCTTTGTAACAGCCGGATTATGGTTCGGGGTTTACTTAACATTAGCTTTTTGGTTGCGATTAAAAGATTTAATTCGGGCAAAACGAACTTCAGTATTCGACTTATAATATGACTTCAAATACTTTAAAATCGTATTTCAAATATACTTCTTCGCAACGAAACGGAATATTCTTGTTGTTGTTTCTAATTATAGTTTTTCAATTAGTTTACTTTTTTGGTGATTTTAAATGGCTCCAAATCATTGAGAATAATAAAGAGAAACAACAATGGCTTTCTTTGCAATCTCAAATTGATGAAGCAAAGCAAGAAAAACAGGATTATACTCCTAAAATATATCCGTTTAATCCTAATTTTATAACCGATTTTAAAGGCTATAAACTCGGTATGTCTACTCAAGAAATCGATAGGTTGCTTGAATTTAGAAAAACAAATAAATACGTCAATTCTGCGCAGGAATTTCAAGCAGTAACAAAAGTTTCCGACTCTTTATTAAATAGTATTTCTCCTTATTTTAAATTCCCGGATTGGGTTACTAATAAAAAAGAATTCAAATCTTTTTCAAAACAAAATTTCGACAAAAAAGAAAAAACAGTTGTTTTAGATATTAATCAAGCGACCAAAGAAGATTTGAAAAAAGTGTACGGAATTGGCGATGGATTGTCTGATAGAATTCTGAATGAAAAAGAAAAACTTGGAGGTTTTGTTACAATGAATCAAATGAATGATGTATGGGGGTTGTCGTCCGAAGTTATTGTTAAATTGAATGAACAGTTTAAAATAACTACGCTACCTAATATTAAAAAGATAAACATTAACAGTGCCTCAATTAAAGAGTTGATGCAATTCCCTTATTTTAGTAAATATCAACTAGCAAAATCTATTGTTACTTACAGAAGCATGAACGGAGAAATTAAAAGCACTGAGGATTTAATAAAAATTAAGGACTTTCCTGTCGAAAAAGCCAATACAATTGTCTTATATTTGGAATTCTAAAAATAATAAACGATGAATTTCGAATACAATGAAACTCAATTCATGATTGCACAATCTATTAAAGATTTTGCAGAAAAAAATATTCGCCCATTTATTATGGAATGGGATGAAGCTCAAATTTTTCCAATTGATTTATTTAAAAAGCTAGGAGAAATGGGTTTTATGGGCATTTTAGTTCCAGTAGAATTAGGTGGTTCAGGTTTAGGTTACCATGAATATGTTACCATTATTGAAGAACTTTCAAAAGTTGACCCATCTATTGGATTGTCGGTTGCTGCTCATAACTCATTATGCACCAATCATATTTTAACTTTTGGTAACGAAGAACAAAAGAAAAAATGGATTCCAAAATTAGCATCAGGCGAACATATAGGCGCTTGGGGTTTGACAGAGCATAATACAGGATCGGACGCAGGCGGAATGAATACAACTGCTACTAAAGACGGAGATCATTGGATAATAAATGGCGCTAAAAACTTTATTACTCACGCTATTTCTGGTGATATTTCCGTGGTAATTGTTCGTACAGGAGAAAAAGGAGACTCTAAAGGAATGACCGCTTTTGTATTCGAAAAAGGCATGTCAGGATTTACTTCAGGAAAAAAAGAAAATAAATTAGGGATGCGGGCTAGCGAAACGGCAGAATTAATTTTTGATAATTGTCGAATTCCAGACGCAAACCGATTAGGAGAAGTAGGACAGGGATTTATTCAGTCTATGAAAATTTTAGATGGCGGTCGAATTTCCATCGGAGCCTTATCGTTAGGAATTGCAAAAGGGGCTTATGAAGCATCATTAAAATATTCAAAAGAAAGACATCAGTTTGGCAAAGCAATTTCTGAGTTTCAAGGGATTTCCTTCAAATTGGCCGATATGGCAACTGAAATCGAAGCCTCAGAATTATTAATTCACAAAGCAGCCTATCTCAAAGAACAAAATAAGCCAGTTACTACAGCTGGTGCGATGGCAAAAATGTATGCTTCGGAAATGTGTTGTAAAGTTGCTAATGAGGCCATTCAAATACATGGAGGTTATGGATATACCAAAGATTTTCCTGTTGAAAAATTTTACCGAGATGCTAAATTATGCACTATTGGCGAAGGAACTACTGAGATTCAAAAAGTGGTGATTTCTAGAAATTTGCTTAGATAGTAGTCATTAAAAGGGGTTTCGAGACATTAAGCAAAGCAATCTGATTTTTCATATTTGTTTTATTTTATTAAAATAATTCGCATTTCATATCTCATAATTCAAAAAAATAGTTACTTTTGCACCCTTAACGAGAGGAGGTGTCTATATTATGTTAATTATACCAATTAAAGACGGAGAAAATATCGATAGAGCATTAAAGCGCTATAAAAGAAAATTTGATAAAACAGGAACTGTTCGTCAGTTACGTGCACGTACCGCTTTTATTAAACCTTCTGTTACCAATAGAATGAAAATCCAAAAAGCGGCTTACATTCAAAACATGAAAGACAGTTTAGAAAGTTAAATAATAATTTTCTCAGCATATACTAACCGTTAGTTATTAAAGTTTAATACCTTTGATACTAACGGTTTTGTTTTTTATGAGGATTTGCGAGAAACCGAAGCAAACCAATCTTTATTATATGACGAATTACTTACAATCATTTAAAGATTATCTACAACTGGAGAAAAATTATTCTCCACATACTGTAAATGCTTATTTGAATGATATTTGTTTTTTTGAAAAATTCATAAAGGAAGAGTTTAATCAAGAAAATCTTTTAGAGGTCAATTACAGTCAAATTAGAAGCTGGATTGTGTGTTTAGTGGATGATACAATTTCAAATACCTCCATCAATAGAAAAATGGCATCATTAAAGTCTTTTTACAAATTTTTATTAAAGACTAAACAAATAGAAGTAAGCCCTTTAATTAAACATAAAGCTTTAAAAACAGCAAAAAATCTTCAAATTCCATTTTCAGAAAAAGAATTAGACGCTGTACTACATCAAATAAAATATCCTGACGGTTTTGAAGGCGTTAGAGACAAGTTAATTATTGATTTGTTTTACACAACTGGTATACGTAGAACAGAATTAATACATTTAAAAGTTTCAAATATCAATCATTCAAACAATACACTTAAGGTTTTAGGCAAGAGAAACAAAGAACGAGTACTCCCAATTTTGCCAATTGTTTCACAACAAATCAATCTGTATTTTTCTGAAAGATCTAATTTAGAACAAATTAAGGATTCCGATTTTTTTTTCGTTACAAAAAAAGGGTTAAAATTGAATGATTCGCTTGTTTATCGTTTAATAAATAACTACTTTAGTAATGTCTCCGAGAAGGTAAAAAAGAGTCCTCATATACTTAGGCATACTTTTGCGACTCATTTACTCAATAACGGAGCAGATATCAATTCAGTAAAAGAATTATTAGGACATTCTAGTTTAGCATCTACTCAAGTGTATACGCACAGCAGTTTAGCAGAACTAAAAAAAGTATACGGAAATGCGCATCCTAGAAGTCGTGATTAGTTCATAATTATAACCATTAAAAAATGTTAATCATGAAGGTAAATGTAAATGCTGTTAACTTTGCTGTTGACGGGAAGCTGGTAGATTTTATTCAGCAAAGAATGGATAAGTTAGAAAAATACTATGATAAAATTGTGTCATCAGACGTTTTTTTAAAAGTAGAAAAAACAAGTGACAAAGAAAATAAGGTTGTAGAAGTAAAGTTACATGTGCCAGGAGATGATTTTATGGTAAAGAAACAATGTAAAACTTTTGAGGAAGCCGTTGAGTTAGCGGCGGAATCTTTAGAGCGATTGTTAGTAAAAAGAAAAGAAAAAATCAATGCACATATTTAATATAAATTTTTCGTAAAATTGTTTTGATTAAAAAACAAAAAGATATACATTTGCAGTCCGTTAGAAATAGCGGGCTTTTTTTATTGAATTTGCCAGCGTAGCTCAGTTGGCTAGAGCAGCTGATTTGTAATCAGCAGGTCGTGGGTTCGAGTCCCTCCGCCGGCTCAAGGCAAGTTGATAATTATTAATTATCAATTATCAATTTAAAAAGAGGGGAGATACTCAAGCGGCCAACGAGGGCAGACTGTAAATCTGCTGTGTGAACTTCGCAGGTTCGAATCCTGCTCTCCCCACAAACTTTTTAAAAAGAATTTTCTGAAAGCTTGCTTTCGAGAAAATTAAATATAAAAAGTTTGATTCCGATTTATCGGAATCTCAGGATCATCAACCATAGGGAGATAATCCTAAAAATTAATTTTAGAAATTATATTTAGAATTTTTGTAAATCTGAATTCAAATATCTTAAATCTAAAATAAATTTCTCTGCCGACTTAGCTCAGGGGTAGAGTGCTTCCTTGGTAAGGAAGAGGTCACGGGTTCAATTCCCGTAGTTGGCTCAAAATTGTAAAATTTGAACACTAATATATTATATAACTAAGATTAAAAATTAAGTAAAATGGCAAAAGAAAATTTTAATCGTTCCAAACCGCACTTAAATATAGGTACAATTGGACACGTAGATCATGGAAAAACTACTTTAACTGCTGCAATCACGAAAGTATTATCTGATGCTGGTTACTGTCAAGCAAAATCGTTTGATCAAATCGATAACGCTCCTGAAGAAAAAGAAAGAGGTATTACAATTAATACTTCACACGTAGAGTATGAAACAGCTAACCGTCACTATGCTCACGTTGACTGTCCAGGTCACGCGGATTACGTGAAAAACATGGTTACTGGTGCTGCTCAAATGGATGGTGCAATTCTTGTAGTTGCTGCTACTGATGGTCCAATGCCACAAACACGTGAGCACATCCTTTTAGGTCGTCAAGTAGGTATTCCTCGTATTGTTGTATTCATGAATAAAGTGGATATGGTTGATGATGAAGAGTTGCTAGAATTAGTAGAAATGGAAATTAGAGATTTGCTTTCTTTCTATGAATATGATGGAGATAATGGACCAGTTATTCAAGGTTCAGCTCTTGGAGGATTAAATAATGATCCAGCTTGGACTCCAAAAATTCTTGAATTAATGGAAGCTTGTGATTCATGGATTGAAGAGCCACTTCGTGATACAGCAAAACCATTCTTGATGCCAGTTGAAGACGTATTTACAATTACAGGTCGTGGAACTGTTGCTACAGGTCGTATCGAAACAGGTATTTGTAATACAGGTGATCCAGTTGAAATCATTGGTATGGGTGCTGAAAAATTAACTTCTACAGTAACTGGTATCGAAATGTTCCGTCAAATCCTTGATAGAGGTGAAGCTGGAGATAATGCAGGTATCTTGTTAAGAGGTGTTGCAAAAGAAGATATTAAAAGAGGAATGGTTATTATTAAGCCAGGATCTGTAAAACCTCACAAAAACTTTAAAGCTGAGGTGTATATCTTGAAAAAAGAAGAAGGTGGTCGTCACACACCATTTCACAATAACTACCGTCCGCAGTTTTATGTACGTACAACTGACGTAACTGGTGTTATTACTTTGCCAGCAGGCGTAGAGATGGTTATGCCTGGAGATAACTTAACTATTACTGTAGATTTGTTAAGCCCAATCGCAATGAGCGTTGGTTTACGTTTTGCAATCCGTGAAGGTGGTAGAACTGTAGGTGCAGGACAAGTAACAGAAATACTAGGTTAATCCTATAAAATAATTTTTTAAAGCCAGTGTTGTTTTTTACAACACTGGCTTTTAACACGAACGGGCGTAGTTCAAGGGTAGAATAGCGGTCTCCAAAACCGTTGATGGGGGTTCGAATCCCTCCGCCCGTGCAAAAAAACAAATAGATAATGAAAGTTGTTAATTATATATCAGAAGC
This sequence comes from Flavobacterium myungsuense, assembly GCF_042677265.1. Classification (NCBI taxonomy): domain Bacteria; kingdom Pseudomonadati; phylum Bacteroidota; class Flavobacteriia; order Flavobacteriales; family Flavobacteriaceae; genus Flavobacterium; species Flavobacterium myungsuense. Next base: position 112,123 of record NZ_JBHTIZ010000021.1, read on the forward strand.
ATTCGAGGAATTAAAATCAAATACTACTTGGCCAGAATGGGCTGAAGTACAGCGTTTAACGATTGTTGTTGCTGTTTTTTCAGTATTATTCGCTTTGGCAACTTGGGGAGTAGATGAAGTTTTTGCAAAATCATTAGAAGGTTTTTTTAATTGGATTAAAGCTTAATTTTTTTGCAATGACAGAGACTAATCTAAAAAAATGGTACGTTGTAAGAGTGGTAAGCGGTCAAGAGAATAAAGTTAAGGCTTATATCGAAACCGAAATTAATCGACTAGGAATGGTAGACTATATTTCTCAGGTACTTGTGCCTACTGAGAAAGTAGTTCAAGTACGTGATGGTAAAAAAATCACTAAAGATAAAGTATACTTTCCTGGCTATGTAATGATAGAAGCTAATCTTGCTGGAGAAATTCCGCATATTATAAAATCTATTACCAGTGTAATTGGTTTTTTAGGCGAAACTAAGAGTGGTGATCCAGTTCCTTTACGATTGTCAGAAGTAAATAGAATGTTAGGAAAAGTGGATGAGTTGGCTGTTAAAACAGATACTCATGCTATTCCATTCAATATAGGTGAAACTATCAAGGTAATTGATGGTCCTTTCAATGGTTTTAACGGAACAGTTGAAAAAATTAATGATGAAAAGCGTAAGCTAGAAGTAATGGTTAAAATTTTCGGAAGAAAGACTCCATTAGAACTTGGTTTTATGCAAGTTGAAAAAGTATAATTTTTGTTACACTATAATAAACCACATCTATCGCTTCCAATGAAGATGTGTTAAATTTTTAAAAAATGGCTAAAGAGATTAGTAAAGTAGTTAAACTACAAGTTAAGGGAGGTGCAGCGAACCCATCGCCACCGGTTGGACCTGCTTTAGGTGCTGCTGGTGTTAATATCATGGAGTTCTGTAAGCAATTTAATGCGAGAACACAAGATAAAGCCGGCAAAGTTTGCCCAGTGCAAATAACAGTGTATAAGGACAAATCTTTTGATTTTGTCGTGAAAACTCCACCTGCTGCTATTCAATTAATGGATGCTGCAAAGCTGAAATCAGGTTCTGGCGAACCTAATCGTAAAAAAGTAGCTAGCGTTACTTGGGAAGTGATTAGAACTATCGCAGAGGACAAAATGGTTGATTTAAATGCATTCACTGTCGAAGCTGCTATGAGCATGATCGCAGGAACCGCTAGGTCTATGGGTATAACAATATCAGGAGATTCTCCTCTAAAACAAGCGTAAGACATGGCAAAATTGACAAAAAAACAAAAAGAAGCTGCTTCAAAAATTGAAAAGAACAAACTATATACTTTAAAAGATGCATCTGCATTAATTAAAGTAGTTGCTTCTGCGAAATTTGATGAATCAGTAGATATTGCTGTTCGTTTAGGTGTAGATCCAAGAAAAGCAAATCAAATGGTAAGAGGGGTTGTAACATTACCTCACGGAACTGGTAAAGATGTAAGAGTACTTGCATTAGTTACTCCAGACAAGGAAGCTGAAGCTAAGGCTGCTGGAGCCGACTATGTAGGTCTAGATGACTATTTACAAAAAATTAAAGACGGTTGGACAGATGTTGACGTAATAATCACGATGCCAGCAGTTATGGGGAAATTAGGTCCATTAGGTCGTATTTTAGGACCAAGAGGTTTAATGCCTAATCCTAAAACTGGTACGGTAACTATGGATGTTGCAAAAGCTGTTCAAGAAGTGAAAGCGGGTAAAATTGACTTTAAAGTTGATAAAACAGGTATCGTACATGCGGGAATCGGAAGAATCTCTTTTGATGCTGATAAAATTGTAGATAACGCTCACGAAATTATTCAAACATTAATCAAACTTAAACCAACTGCGGCTAAAGGAACTTACATTAAAAGTATTTACCTAACTAGCACAATGAGTCCTGCAATTGCATTGGATCCTAAAGCAGTATAATTGGTAGTTAAAAATTTTTAGTATGACTAGAGAAGAAAAATCAATCGCGATTGAAGATTTAACTGCACAGTTAGCCGGTTCAAATATTGTTTATTTAGCAGATATTTCTGGACTAAATGCAGAAACTACTTCAAACTTAAGAAGAGCTTGTTTTAAAGCAGGCATAAAATTAGAGGTTGTTAAAAACACCTTGCTTGCAAAAGCAATGGAAGCTTCTGAAAATAATTACGGTGAATTGCCTGAAACATTAAAAGGTAATACCTCTATTTTTCTTGCAGATGTAGCAAATGCTCCTGCGAAAATTATGAAGGACTTCCGTAAAAAATCAGCTAAGCCCATTTTAAAAGGTGCTTATATCAATTCTGAAATTTACATTGGAGATAACTTATTAGATTCATTAGCATCGCTTAAATCTAAAGAAGAAGTTATTGGAGAAATCATAGGATTACTTCAATCTCCAGCACAAAGAGTTATTTCGGCTCTTTTAAACCAATTCAAAGAAGAAGAGGTTGCTTAATTTTTAATTTTTAAAAATTAAATAAAAACGCGCACATTAATAAATTATATTTTTTACAAATCATTTTAAAACGATAGAAAAAATGGCAGATTTGAAACAATTCGCAGAACAATTAGTTAACTTAACAGTAAAAGAAGTTAATGATTTAGCAACAATATTAAAAGATGAGTATGGTATCGAGCCAGCTGCTGCAGCTGTAGTAGTTGCTGCTGGAGGAGACGGTGGTGCTGCTGTAGAAGAGCAAACTGAGTTTACAGTAGTATTAAAAGAAGCTGGTGCTTCTAAATTAGCTGTAGTAAAAGCAGTAAAAGAATTAACTGGTTTAGGTCTTAAAGAATCTAAAGATTTAGTTGATGCTGCTCCATCAAACATCAAAGAAGGTGTAACTAAAGATGAAGCTGAAGGGCTTAAAAAATCTTTAGAAGAAGCTGGAGCTGTAGTTGAATTAAAATAATTCGACTCGCTTTAGAGAATAGGTTTAGGTCTTGAATACACATTCAAAGACCTAAACCATTTTTCGTATAATAAAATTATAGTACATTTTACTATAAATTAGTTTAAAATACAAAAGTGTTTTTAAATCAATACGATGAAAGAAAATAAAATAAAGAGCCTTGCTCTGACATTATTTTTAAAGAGGTATTGATTAAAAAAGAAAGTATTGATTAAACTGTGTTTTACACAAAAATTACTTTTTTTTAATCAAAATTTTGTCCATTGATGATAACAAATCAGACTGAAAGATTGAATTTTGCCTCAACTAAAAACATTCCTGATTATCCAGATTTTCTAGATGTTCAGGTTAAATCGTTTAAAGATTTTTTCCAATTGGAAACTAAATCTGACGAAAGAGGCGACGAAGGGTTGTATAACACCTTCATGGAAAATTTTCCAATTACAGATACTAGAAATAACTTTGTATTGGAATTTCTTGATTACTTTGTTGATCCTCCACGTTATACTATTCAAGAGTGTATAGAAAGAGGTCTAACTTACAGCGTACCTTTAAAAGCAAGGTTAAAACTGTATTGTACAGATCCTGAACACGAAGATTTTGAAACTATTGTTCAAGATGTATATCTTGGTACAATTCCATACATGACGCCTAGCGGTACATTTGTTATCAATGGCGCTGAACGTGTAGTTGTTTCACAATTACACAGATCTCCAGGTGTTTTCTTCGGACAATCTTACCATGCAAATGGAACTAAATTGTATTCTGCCAGAGTAATACCTTTTAAAGGATCTTGGATAGAATTTTCTACAGATATTAATAGCGTAATGTACGCCTATATTGACAGAAAGAAAAAATTACCTGTAACAACTTTATTTCGTGCTATTGGTTTTGAAAGAGACAAGGATATCCTAGAGATTTTCGACCTAGCTGAAGAAATTAAAGTATCTAAAACAGGACTTAAAAAATATATCGGTAGAAAATTAGCGGCTCGTGTATTAAATACATGGCATGAAGATTTCGTAGACGAAGATACTGGTGAAGTAGTTTCTATCGAGCGTAACGAAATAATTTTAGATAGAGATACGATTCTTGATAAAGATAATGTAGAAGAGATTATAGAATCAAATGTTAAATCTATTTTGTTGCATAAAGAAAGCAATAATCAAACCGATTATTCTATCATTCACAACACGTTACAAAAAGACCCAACAAACTCTGAAAAAGAGGCTGTTGAACATATTTACAGACAATTGCGTAATGCTGAACCGCCTGATGAGGAAACAGCTCGTGGTATTATAGATAAATTATTCTTCTCTGACCAACGTTACAATTTAGGTGAAGTAGGGCGTTATAGAATAAATAAAAAACTAGGTCTTGATACTCCAATGGAAAAGCAAGTGCTAACCAAAGAAGACATCATTACCATCGTTAAATATTTGATTGAATTAATTAACTCTAAAGCAGAGATTGATGATATCGATCACTTATCTAATCGTCGTGTTAGAACAGTTGGAGAACAATTATCACAACAATTTGGAGTTGGTTTAGCCCGTATGGCTAGAACCATTCGCGAGAGAATGAATGTTAGAGATAACGAGGTGTTTACACCAATCGATTTGATTAATGCTAAAACATTATCATCGGTTATTAACTCTTTCTTCGGAACGAACCAGTTATCTCAATTTATGGATCAAACGAATCCATTGGCTGAGATTACACACAAAAGAAGATTATCTGCCCTTGGACCAGGAGGACTTTCAAGAGAAAGAGCTGGTTTTGAGGTACGTGACGTTCACTATACGCACTATGGTAGACTTTGTCCGATAGAAACTCCTGAGGGACCAAATATTGGATTGATTTCTTCTCTGGGTGTTTATGCTAAAGTAAATGGAATGGGCTTTATTGAGACGCCATATCGTAAAGTAACTAATGGTGTTGTTGATTTAAATTCTAATCCAATTTATTTAAGTGCTGAAGAAGAAGAAGGACAGTTAATAGCTCAAGCAAACATCGAAATGGATGCTACAGGTAAAATCATAGCTGAAAATGTAATTGCTCGTCAAGAGGGAGATTTTCCAGTAATCGATCCTGCTAAAGTGCATTATACAGACGTTGCGCCAAACCAAATTGCTTCTATTTCGGCTTCATTAATTCCTTTCTTGGAACATGATGATGCGAATAGAGCGTTGATGGGATCTAACATGATGCGTCAGGCTGTACCATTGTTACGTCCGGAAGCACCTATCGTTGGAACAGGTTTAGAGCGTCAAGTGGCTTCAGATTCTAGAGTATTGATAAATGCAGAAGGACCTGGGGTTGTTGAATATGTTGATGCAAATATCATTACTATCAAATACGATCGTTCTGAAGAAGAAAGAATGGTGAGTTTTGAAGCAGATGAAAAAACATACAATCTAATTAAATTTAGAAAAACAAATCAGTCTACAAGTATCAACTTAAAACCTATCGTAAGAAAAGGAGACAGAGTAGATCTTGGACAAGTATTATCTGAAGGATATGCTACTCAAAACGGTGAACTAGCTTTAGGTCGTAATCTAAAAGTAGCGTTCATGCCATGGAAAGGGTACAACTTCGAGGATGCGATTGTGATTTCTGAAAAAGTAGTTCGTGACGATATTTTTACCTCTATTCACGTTGATGATTATTCATTAGAGGTTAGAGATACTAAATTAGGTAACGAAGAGTTAACGAATGATATTCCAAACGTATCTGAAGAAGCTACTAAAGATTTAGATGAAAACGGTATGATTAGAATTGGAGCCGAAGTTAAACCTGGCGATATTTTAATCGGAAAAATTACTCCAAAAGGAGAATCAGATCCTACTCCAGAAGAAAAATTGCTTCGCGCCATCTTCGGGGATAAAGCAGGTGATGTTAAAGATGCTTCATTAAAAGCTTCTCCTTCTTTACACGGTGTTGTTTTAGACAAAAAATTGTTTGCAAGAGCAGTTAAAGATAAACGTAAGCGTACTCAAGATAAAGATGCCTTAGGCGCTTTAGAAATGGAGTTTGAGACTAAATTTGTTGATTTAAAAGATAAATTAGTTGAGAAATTATTCTTAATCGTAAACGGAAAAACATCTCAAGGGGTAATGAATGATTTGGGCGAAGAAGTTTTACCAAAAGGTAAAAAATACACTCAAAAAATGCTTTATGCTGTAGAGGATTTTGCTCACTTAAGTAAAGGACAATGGGTTGCTGACGATGCTACCAATAAAATGGTAAACGACTTGATTCATAACTATAAAATCAAGCTGAACGATTTACAAGGTTCTTTACGTAGAGAGAAATTTACCATTACTGTTGGAGATGAATTACCAGCAGGAATATTGAAGTTAGCTAAAGTATACATTGCTAAAAAACGTAAACTGAAAGTTGGAGATAAAATGGCAGGACGTCACGGTAACAAAGGTATTGTTGCTCGTATTGTTCGTCATGAAGACATGCCTTTCCTTGAAGACGGGACACCAGTTGATATTGTATTGAATCCATTAGGTGTACCTTCACGTATGAACATTGGTCAAATTTATGAAACGGTTTTAGGTTGGGCTGGACAAAAGTTAGGACGTAAATACGCGACTCCAATTTTTGATGGTGCTACTTTAGATCAAATCAACGAATTGACTGATGAAGCAGGAATTCCTAGATTCGGACATACCTATTTATATGACGGAGGAACAGGAGAGCGTTTCCACCAAGCAGCAACAGTTGGAGTAATCTATATGTTGAAACTAGGACACATGGTAGACGATAAAATGCATGCACGTTCTATCGGACCGTACTCATTAATTACGCAACAACCGTTAGGTGGTAAAGCGCAGTTTGGAGGTCAACGTTTCGGAGAGATGGAGGTTTGGGCACTTGAAGCATACGGGGCATCTAGCACATTAAGAGAAATCTTAACTGTTAAATCGGATGACGTTATTGGAAGAGCTAAAACGTACGAAGCTATTGTTAAGGGAGAGTCTATGCCAGAACCAGGATTGCCAGAATCATTCAATGTATTGATGCATGAATTGAAAGGTCTTGGATTAGACATTCGTTTAGAAGAATAAAACAATTAACAATTAACAATTGATAATGCATAGAGCTTATCAATTGTTAATTATCCATTATCAATTATCAATTCAAGTTTTAAACTATGATGAATAATAGAAATAACAATAACAACAGAGATAAAAATCCAATCAAAAAATTTGATAAAATTTCGATTGGACTAGCATCACCTGAATCTATATTGGCCGAGTCAAGAGGTGAAGTGTTGAAGCCAGAAACAATCAATTATAGAACCCACAAACCAGAACGTGATGGTCTTTTCTGTGAACGAATTTTCGGTCCAGTAAAAGATTTTGAATGTGCTTGTGGTAAGTATAAGAGAATTCGCTACAAAGGAATCATTTGTGATCGTTGTGGTGTTGAAGTTACAGAGAAAAAAGTACGTCGTGATAGAGTAGGACACATCAATTTAGTGGTGCCTATTGCTCATATTTGGTATTTTAGATCGCTTCCTAATAAAATTGGATATATTCTTGGTTTGCCATCTAAGAAATTAGATATGATTATTTACTACGAAAGATATGTAGTAATTCAGGCAGGTATTGCTAAAACTCCAGAAGGAGAGTCTGTACAAAGATTAGACTTTTTAACTGAAGAAGAATATTTAAATATTTTAGACACTCTTCCTACTGAAAATCAATACTTAGACGATTTTGATCCAAATAAATTTGTTGCCAAAATGGGAGCAGAATGTATTATGGATTTGTTGGCTCGTATAGATTTAGATGCACTTTCATACGAATTGCGTCACTCTGCTAACAACGAAACGTCTAAGCAACGTAAAACAGAAGCATTAAAAAGACTACAAGTAGTGGAATCTTTCCGCGAGTCTAACTTAAACCGTGAGAATCGTCCTGAATGGATGATTATGAAAGTGGTTCCTGTTATTCCACCTGAATTACGTCCTTTAGTACCATTAGATGGAGGTCGTTTTGCTACATCAGATTTAAATGATTTATACCGTCGTGTAATTATACGTAACAACCGTTTGAAAAGATTGATGGAAATTAAAGCTCCAGAAGTGATCTTAAGAAACGAAAAACGTATGTTGCAAGAATCAGTAGATTCATTATTTGATAATACTCGTAAAGCATCTGCTGTAAAAACAGAATCAAACCGTCCTTTGAAATCACTTTCGGATTCCCTTAAAGGAAAACAAGGTCGTTTCCGTCAAAACTTACTAGGAAAACGTGTGGATTATTCTGCTCGTTCGGTAATTGTTGTAGGGCCAGAATTGAAATTGTTCGAGTGTGGTATTCCTAAAGATATGGCAGCCGAATTGTACAAACCTTTCGTTATCCGTAAATTGATAGAAAGAGGAATTGTAAAAACAGTTAAATCAGCCAAGAAAATAATTGATAAAAAAGAACCAGTAGTTTGGGATATCCTTGAAAATGTAATTAAAGGGCATCCAATATTGCTGAATCGTGCTCCTACTTTGCACAGACTTGGTATTCAGGCATTCCAACCAAAATTAATTGAAGGAAAAGCAATACAATTGCACCCTTTAGTTTGTACTGCATTTAATGCGGATTTTGATGGGGATCAAATGGCAGTTCACTTACCTTTAGGACCAGAAGCAATTTTAGAAGCGCAATTATTAATGTTAGCTTCTCACAATATCTTGAATCCTGCGAATGGTGCTCCAATTACGGTACCTTCTCAAGACATGGTTTTAGGTCTTTATTACATGACCAAAGAGCGTTTGTCAGTGCCAGGACATCAAATACTAGGTGAAGGATTAATATTCTATTCTGCCGAAGAAACAAATATCGCATTAAACGAAGGTAGATTAGAACTGAACGCTCGAGTAAAAATTAGAGCTAAAGATTTTAATGAAAACGGAGAATTAGTATACAAAATCATACAAACTACCGCTGGAAGAGTTTTGTTTAATGAAGTGGTTCCAGAAGCTGCAGGATACATCAATGATGTTTTAACAAAGAAAAACTTGAGAGACATCATCGGACACGTATTAAGTGTTACAGATGTTCCTACAACAGCTGCCTTCTTAGATAACATGAAGGATATGGGTTACAAATTCGCCTTCAAAGGTGGATTATCATTCTCATTAGGAGATATTAGAATCCCAGATGAAAAACCAAAATTAATTGCAGATGCCAGAGCACAAGTTGAAGGAATTTCTGCCAATTATAATATGGGTCTTATAACCAATAACGAACGTTACAACCAAGTTATTGATGTATGGACTTCAACCAATGCACAGCTTACAGAAACAGCAATGAAAAACATCAGAGAGGACCAACAAGGTTTCAACTCGGTGTATATGATGCTTGACTCTGGTGCAAGGGGTTCTAAAGAACAAATTCGTCAGTTAACAGGTATGCGTGGATTGATGGCTAAGCCTAAAAAATCGAATGCTGGAGGTGGTGAAATTATTGAAAACCCAATTCTTTCTAACTTTAAAGAAGGTCTTTCTATCCTTGAGTATTTTATTTCTACTCACGGTGCACGTAAAGGTCTTGCCGATACCGCATTAAAAACGGCTGATGCTGGATATTTAACCAGAAGATTGCATGACGTTTCTCAAGATGTTATTGTAAATATCGAAGATTGTGGCACTTTAAGAGGAATTGAAGTATCTGCATTGAAGAAAAATGAAGAGATTGTTGAAACTTTAGGAGAAAGAATTTTAGGTCGTGTAGCATTACAAGATCTTATCAATCCTTTAACTTCTGAAATCCTTGTTCATTCAGGACAACAAATTACAGAGGCAATAATGAAAAGTATTGAGGCTTCTCCTATCGAGAAAGTTGAAGTACGTTCACCATTAACTTGCGAAGCTTTGAAAGGAATTTGTGCTAAATGTTATGGTAGAAATTTAGCTACCGGGAAAATGACTCAAAGAGGAGAAGCAGTTGGTGTTATTGCCGCTCAGTCTATTGGAGAGCCAGGAACTCAGTTAACATTACGTACTTTCCACGTTGGAGGGGTAGCAGGAGGTATTTCCGAAGAGTCAAGTATTATTACTCGTTTTGACGGTAAACTAGAAATTGAAGATTTAAAAACTGTTAAAGGTGAAGATAATGAAGGTAATGCTGTTGATATTGTAGTTTCACGTTCTACGGAATTGAAATTGGTTGATGTTAAAACAGGAATTATTCTTAATACTCACAATATTCCTTACGGTTCAAGTATTTTTGTAAAAGACGGAGACATAGTTTCTAAAGGAACAGTAATATGTAAATGGGATCCTTATAATGGTGTAATTGTATCTGAGTTTACAGGTAAAATTGCTTACGAAGATTTAGAGCAAGGACAATCATACCAAGTAGAGATTGATGAGCAAACAGGTTTCCAAGAAAAAGTAATTTCTGAATCTAGAACTAAAAAATTAATTCCAACTTTATTGGTTTACGGTAAAGACAATGAGTTAATTCGTTCTTACAACTTACCAGTTGGAGCCCACTTGATGGTTGAAAACGGTGAGAAAATTAAAGCAGGTAAAGTATTGGTAAAAATACCACGTCGTTCTTCAAAAGCAGGAGATATTACAGGAGGTTTACCAAGAATTACAGAGTTGTTAGAAGCTCGTAATCCTTCAAACCCGGCTGTTGTTTCAGAAATTGATGGAGTTGTTTCTTTTGGAAAAATCAAAAGAGGGAACCGTGAAATTGTTATCGAATCTAAGTTTGGTGAGGTTAAGAAATATTTGGTTAAATTATCAAGTCAAATCTTAGTTCAAGAAAATGACTTCGTAAGAGCTGGTGTGCCATTGTCAGATGGAGCTATTACTCCGGAAGATATTTTAAGAATTCAAGGACCTGCTGCTGTTCAACAGTATTTGGTTAATGAAATTCAAGAGGTATACCGTTTGCAAGGGGTAAAAATAAATGACAAACACTTCGAAGTGGTTATTCGTCAAATGATGCGTAAAGTTAGAGTTGAAGATCCAGGAGATACTTTATTCCTAGAAGAGCAATTAATTCATACCAAAGATTTTATTGTTGAGAACGATAAATTATACGGAATGAAAGTGGTTGAAGATGCTGGAGATTCAAGCGTATTAAAACCAGGTCAAATCATTTCTCCTCGAGAATTGCGTGACGAAAATTCATTATTGAAACGTACTGATAAAAATTTGGTTGTTGCTCGTGATGTTATTACGGCTACTGCAACTCCAGTTTTACAGGGTATTACTAGAGCTTCGTTACAGACCAAATCGTTTATCTCTGCGGCATCGTTCCAAGAAACTACTAAAGTATTAAATGAAGCTGCTGTTGCAGGTAAAATTGATTACTTAGAAGGATTGAAAGAAAATGTAATTGTTGGTCATAGAATCCCTGCCGGAACAGGTATGAGAGAATATGACAATACAATTGTAGGTTCGGTTCTAAGGAAGATTACAACGAAATGATGGCGAATAGAGAAGAATATATTTATTAAAAGCATGAAGTTTGCCACTAATAATTTGATATAAGTGAATTAGTGGCAAATTTTAATAAACTCTATAAAAAAATGAGTGATTCAAAGCAACAACAAGGGCAAATTAACATAGAATTAGATGAGTCTATTGCAGAAGGAATTTATTCTAATCTAGCTATAATTAATCATTCTGCATCGGAATTTGTTTTAGATTTTGTTTGTATCATGCCAGGTACACCAAAGGCTAAAGTCAAATCAAGAATAGTTTTGACTCCACAACACGCTAAAAGATTAGTAAAGGCATTGGCCGAAAACGTTCACCGTTTTGAAGTCTCTCATGGAGAAATAAAAGACACTGAGCAACCGCCAATTCCATTAAATTTTGGACCAGCAGGTCAAGCATAAAAACAGAAACGTCCTGATTTATCGGGACGTTTTTTGTTATTATCAATTTTATTAAAAAAAATAGAAGAAACACTATTTATATTTACTGTGAGATATACGTGTGTAAGTAATCAATAGTTTCTTTTTGCATTTCAATAATCCCATTTACAACATCGCCAATAGAAATTAGCCCTAAAACGGTATTGTTTTCTACAACGGGTAAGTGTCTGATTCTTTTAGAGCTCATCAATCCCATACAATAGTCAATACTGTCTGATGGTCGTACGGTAATTAAATCATCTTCCATGATTTCATATACAAAGGTATCTAAAGACGATCTTCCTTTCAAAACAACTTTTCGGGCATAATCTCTTTCAGATAAAATTCCTTTTAAATTCTCATTTTCTATAATAAGTACAGCGCCAATATTTTTTTCGCCCATTACTTTAATAGCTTCATAAACAGTGATACTTGAAGTTACAGAAAAGACCTGCTTTCCTTTTGTGTTTAAAATTTGATTTACAGTCATGATGATTAATTTTGGTGAACCATAAAATTATATAAAAAATAAATACAAATTTTTTATTTTTATTAACAATAGTGTTAAATGTGTAAATTAAACCTTTCTATTTGATAAAAAGTTTATGTTAAATTCACAAAACCTTGAGATTTTGGGACTGATTTAAGATTTTATTTTCGAATATTAAATTGAAAGGTAAGGCAAAAATATTTTTTTATTTGCTATTTTAAAATCGATTAATATGCTTTAGATTTTAAAAAAAAAGTACAAATTTAGTAATTGCTCATATGATGATGATAAGCAAAAAAAACAGTAATTTATTAACATGCAAACGTTATAGTGTAATAAATACGTTTTTTTATTGCTTTTTTTTATTTAAATGCGTAATTTAGTAAATTGATTCTTTTGCTTAAAACGCACAGCTATAACGATTTAGTAGTATAAAGTCGTTTTGGTTAAAAAATTTTCAATGAAATCATATTTTTAGATGGCAATAATGTTAAAAATGACATTATTATTGTCAATTTATAAATTGCCTACTTCTTAAAGAGTTAATCTCTAGGATGTTTGTTGATTAAGGTTTAAATAATTTAAAACTGTACGAAAATTCCAATTTATTACAATACCGCTTATGAAAAATTTTACTTTCAACATGATTTCTAACTTCAAAAATCTGCTTAACACCATTTTCAACACTGCCAATGTTGAATTTTTAACAGTAGCAGATTTAAAATATTCAACTTTACCAAAGAAAATTTACCTTCAAAAAGGTGATTTCCAATCAAAGCGATTTGTTTTAAAAAGTGTATGGCTTACTGCAATGTTTGTTTTTATCAGCATTGCGGGTTGGGGGCAGACGACGGTAACATATACTATGCAGGACGCAAACTTTCCAACCCAATTTAATAGTGGGGGAGATTTTTATAATAGTGGTGCTACAGCATTAGGGATGTATGCTAATTTTGGCAGTAAACAAACTGTTGCTTGGAGAACTTATAAAACGGCAGGGGATAATACCGGTTCCGATAGGGCTCTAAGAGTAGGGGATGTGTTTAAAATTACTGTTTCTTGTACCAGAGCTTTTGGACAGATTGGTTTTTCGCTCAATGCTGCCGGCACTCAAGGAACATCTTATGCAAACAACATAAGTGGATCAAGACTATATGTAAATACAGATAATTACGGTTCATGGTACGTTAATCGTTCTGGTGGTACTACGAGTTTTGGATATAGTCCTACACAAAGTACTTATAGAGACTACATTTTTACCATTAGGGTAACTTCAAGTACTACTGCTGATGTTTTTTTAACTGTAAGTGGAACAGATTATAGAGCCTATAACCTTACGCTGAATGGCTCCGGGAATATTGATGCTTTCTCAATCTATGGCTCTGACATGTGGGATGGAGATTCTAATGACGATGCTTTTTGGAAACAAACATGCACTGTTGAAAATACAGGCAGGGTTGAAGCAGGTTATTTTCTTGCATCAGGAACCTACACACCAGGAGTAATCTCTGATGGATTAGCTGCAAACAGTACAAGCACTACATCTGTAAACGCTCTTTTTGTCGGCGGAGATGCCGGTTCTGCGGTTATATTGAATCAAGCCAATACTTATACTGGTGCTACAACAGTAAATGCCAATGGAACTTTAAGATTAGGTGCCAGCTCAACTGCTAGCACAAGTGGCCCACTGGGAACTACTGCAGGAGGAACAACAGTTAGCTCTGGGGGTGTTTTGGATATGAACGGAAATTCCTTAACCTCATCTGCAACAGAAAGCTTAACCATCAATGGAACAGGAATCTCGTCCGGTGGCGCTTTAATTAACTCAAACACGACCACTGGTTCTACCGTAGCTGGAACTGTCGCATTGGGTTCTGCAACCAGTGTTGGTGGCGCAGGAAATCTTACTTTGTCAGGGGTTGTTTCAGGCGGTTTTGCGCTTACGAAAGTAGGAGCAGGCACATTAACATTGTCTAATAGTTCCAATTCATACAGCGGCGGTACTGTAATAAGCGGAGGTACTGTATCTGTTTCCGATGCAGGTCATCTTGGAAATACAAGCGGTGCTATTACAATCGGTAATGGGGGTACATCTACAACTCTTGATGTAGCCTCTACTCTTTCAAGAACTGCTCTTAATGTAATTGACGGATCTTCAGCAGGGGTAATAAATGTTGCATCCGGACAAACATTTACACTTACTAATTTGAACACGCCATCCGGTACAAGCAATACCACCAAGTTTGGTAAATCGGGGCCAGGGACTTTGACATTATCTGGTTCTGGAACATATACCGGACAAACACAAATTGGTGCGGGTTCTGTCATTGTATCCAACAATGCGGGTTTAGGGACAAATAGCTCTACAACTGCCAGGGGTATTGACCTCGGTTTAAATGTGGGGGATGTATCGCAGGGTAACAACGTTTCAGTTCTTGCCACAACAGGTATTACCGTTCCTCAATCTATTTATGTTGCTCCCAACACAAGTAGTGCTACCAGAACAATTGGATTGAGCGGTTCGGGTACTGCAACTTTTAGTAATGAAATATATATTGATCCTTCTGCAACTGCTTCTTTAAATGGGGGCTCTGGATCCGTAACATTTAGTGGTGCGCTGGTAAGTGCTTCCGGTGCTAGTAATACAGGAGCTGTTAGTGTTACAGGCGGTACCGTAGTCTTATCAGGAGCTAATATATACGGAGGAGCAACAACAGTCACTACAGGGACTTTGTTGGTAAATGGCAGTACAAATGCAAGTAGTGCCGTTACTGTTGCATCTGGCGCAAGACTAGGAGGAAGTGGAACAGTTAGCGGGGCAGTTTCTTTATCATCTGGTACAAGTAGAGTAGCTCCAGGAAGTGCAGCTACTACAGTAGGTACATTAACAACGGGTGCTTTTACTTTTAATAGCTCTAATGAATATGAATTTGACATAACAAATGTTTCAGGAACAGCAGGAACCAATTGGGATTTATTAACTTCTTCGGGTGCGATTACGATTTCCGCTACTTCGGGTGCTCCAGTAGTAATTAGACTTTCAGGAAATCCAACAGGTTTTGCATCTTGTACTTCTTATACATGGAGAATTGCCGGTGGAACTAGTATTAGTTCTTTTGCGGCTAACAAATTTAGTATTAATACAACTTCGTTTACGCCTTCATTTACTGGGACATTCTCCGTTACCAATTCTGGTAATGATATTAATTTAGTATATACACCAACGTTACCACAAGGAAGTTTAACTGCCAATGGTCCCTTTTGTGCAACAGGGGCAGGACAATTGACATGGACTGCCACATCAGGAACAGGTCCTTATACAGTAGTCTACAATGATGGCACAGCCAGTCGTACTGCAACAAGTGTAGTAAGTGGAACAGCTTTTGCAACATTTACTACACCAGTTACCTCGACTACAACCTATACCCTGGTATCTGTGACTGACTCAAATACATGCGTTCGCAGTAGTGGATTTACAGGTTCATCGGCTACTATTACAGTCAATCAAAATCCAACCGCATCTAATGCAGGGGCAGACCAAACGAGTTCAGCAACTTGTGGACTGACATCAGT